>NZ_JAENKS010000012.1:0-50553 GCF_016598975.1 Campylobacter sp. 2018MI34 | reverse complement strand
CTCCTTTATTGAGTGTTTAAATTTTTATCTTTAATAATTAAATTTATTCTTATATACTATATCTATATAGCTTATACTTATTATTTATACTTATTGTTTTAGCTTAAATTGAATTAAAGCTTTATAGATATTATTAAAATTCTTTGTTTAATCGCATATTAGGACTTAAAGCTTCTAATGGAATAAATTTTAAACTTTTTACCATATGCAAAGTGCCTTGCTTATATCTTTGAAAATGTTCACTTTGTATATGCTTTTGATAACTTTCTTCATCTTTATAAGATTCTATAATGCTAAATTTACAAGGATTATCTTTATGAGATAGGGCATAAAGCACCAAAACTCCATCTTCTTCTCTTACGCTTAATTCACTTTCTTCTTTTAGAATTTTTTTATATTCTTCTAAGTATTTGCAATCAACTTCTATTTCTGAAATTTTAACGCTCATAAATTCTTGTGCTTGCATATTAACTCCTAAAATAAAAAATAAAGCTAACGCCATTAATTTTATAATTTTATTTTTTTGCTTCATCTAATGCCTCCTTATATTCTTTATCACTTACAAGCTCAAACCACTCTACATTTTTGCCATCTTTTTCACCCGTAAGTGCTATATGTGCCCCACTACTTGTATTGGTTGCACCATGAAAATGTTTTACCCCTATAGGACAACTTATCACATCGCCTTTTTTGGCAATAAATGCTTTTTGTCCTGGTACTTTTGTAAGAATTTCTCCGTTTGTAACAATTAAAGTTTGTCCTTGTGGATGTGTATGCCACGCACTTCTTGCACTAGGCTCAAATTCAACTAAAGCTCCACTAAAATTCCTCCACTCATTTGATTTAAACATCATAGAAACTTTTACATTTCCATTAAAAAATTTATTATCTCCTTTAAAATTTCCATGAATTCCTTTGCTTTCAAGTTCTTGCATTTGCACTCCTTCAAGAAGATTACATAAAATCATTATAAGAAATAAACTAATTTTTTTATTTCCCAACTCTAAGAGCTGCTTCACCTGCATAACGATCTCCTTTGATTATTGTTTTGTCTAAGATATTCTTTAAATGACTTAATTCATCTTGAGTAAAATCAATATTAATAGCATTAATATTTTCCTCTAATCTTTGCAAATTTGTTGTTCCAAAAATAGGTGCGATAAATGCTTTTTGTGCCAAAACCCAAGCAAGAGCAATTTGTGCTAAAGTAGCATTTTTAGCTTTTGCTATATCTTCTAATGCATAAATTAATTCTAGATTAGCTTTTAAATTCTCACTTTTAAAACGCGGAACTTGTGATCTAAAGTCATTATTTCCAAAAGTAGAATTTGCATCAAATTTACCTGCTAAAAATCCTTTCCCTAAAGGAGAAAAAGGAACAAAACCTATATTTAATTCTTCTAAAACTTTTAAAAGTTCATTTTCAGGTTCTCTCCACCATAAAGAATACTCGCTTTGCACCGCACTAAGTGGGAATACTGCATGAGCTCTTTTAATACTTTGAATTCCTGCTTCACTCATACCCCAAGCTTTGATTTTTCCTTCTTTATAAAAATCGCTCATTAAATTAGCAACTTCTTCAACTGGAACATTTGTATCAACTCTATGTTGATAATAAAGATCAATGCAATCTGTTTGCAAACGCTTCAAACTACCTTCTAAACTTTGTCTGATTTTACCAAGTGTGCTATCAACAATTTGTTTAGTGCCCTCAATTCTAACACCAAATTTTGTTGCTAACACTGCTTCATTTCTAAAAGGTTTTATTGCTTTACCTACTAATTCTTCATTAATAAAAGGACCATAAACTTCAGCTGTATCAAAAAAATCAATACCAAGATCCTTTGCCTTATGAATGAGTGTTATCATCTCTTTTTCATCTTTAGCTTCTCCATAACCAAAACTCATTCCCATACAACCAAGCCCTAAGATACTCACTTCCAAATTTCTTAATCTTCTTTTTTGCATTTTTTATCCTTAAGCTAAATTTTTTAAATTCTTCTCATAAAAACTTTTAAGTTTATTTAAACTTTCATCTACCGCCTCCTTTTTATAATAAGTTTGTATATGAGTGGCGTTATTTATAGTATAAAGTTTTTTATTTTGAGTTCCAATTGCCTTATCAAAAGCTTCTTTGCTCATATAAGCTGTATCTGCTTTATCACCCACAAGCATAAGTAAAGGCTGATTAATAAGCTCGATTTGATCGGTTGCATCAAAACTCATAAGCTCCATTAAAGAACTTGTTGTATAAATAAAACTAGAATTAGGATGTGCGTGAGTATCACCATAATAAATCATACCCTCACGATAAAGATCAGTAGGAATTTTATCAAGTTCTTCTTTGCTTAATTTTTTTGGAGCAAAACCTGTATAACTTATTTTACCACTTATAGCCTCTAATTCTCTTGCTTTACTTGCATTTAATAATTTTTCTTGGATCTTATCAAGCTCGCTATTTAAAAAACCATTGCGACGCACAAGTCCTGTATTAAAAGCACTTAAAGTTGCCACTGCTTTTAATCTTTTATCTTTTTGTGCTGCTTTTAATGTATAGCCACCTCCTCCACAAATTCCTAAAATTCCTATTCTTTCTTTATCTACTCCTTTAAAAGTATCTAAAAAATCAATTGCTTTAGAGATATCCTCAACTCTACTTGATGGAATATCTTTATTGCGTGGAAAACCTTGGCTTTCTCCTTGATAAAAAGCATCAAAAGCTAAAGTAATATAACCAAGCTCTGCTAATTTTTGTGCAAAAAGCCCTGCAACTTGCTCTTTCACTCCACCATTTGGATGAGCTACAACAATAGCTGGATATTTTAATTTTGCATTAAAATTTGCAGGTAAATAAAGATTAGCTACACTTTTATTGTTTTTTGTTCCATAACTTACTTTTTTAATATTTACCCAACCTTTTTGATTTTTAGCTATAGCATTTTCATAAACCAAACCAAAAGGATTTTTGCTGACATTTCTAAGTGCTTCTTCACTAGGATTTAAAAAAAGTTTATTAGTTTTTTCTTGCGTGTTTTCTTTTGCTAAAAGATTAGAATCTATTGCTAAAGTTCCTAAAGCTACCATACTTGATGTTTTTAAAAAATCTCTTCTTTGCATTTTTATCCTTTTTTATTAAAAATTAATATTTTTAAATTAAATAAAAACTATTAAATCTTAGCTATCAAAACATTTTTCTATATAATTTAACTAAAAGTATAAAACCTAACATCTAGTGTAAGTCAAGAGTAAATTTTACTTTTTACTTGTTTCTTCTATCAAATTTAGTGCATTTAATGTTTTAGGATAACCTATAAAAGGGCAAATTTGTGTTAAAGTGCTAATTAAAATATCTCTATTATTTTTCATATTAAAATTTCCTTGTATATGACCTTTAAGCTGATTTTCACAGCCTCCTAAACTTGCTAAAAAAACAAAAGTTAAAAGTTCTCTTGTCTTTAAATCCAAACCTTTTCTTGTGTAATAATCTCCAAAACAATTAGAACTTAAAAATTCTCTAATATGCTTCATATCTTCTGGAGTATCTTCATTGCCTTTTAAAATTGCCTCTTTAAATATATACACTTGAAGCTTTAAACCTTCTTCATAACGATTTTCTTTAGTAGTGGTCCCTTGATTTTTAAGTGGTAAAGATATATTGGATTCTTTAAAAATTTTATTACAAAGCTCTAAAAATTTATAAACCTTACTAAAACCTAAATAAGGCACGCTTTGATAAATAAGCTCTTTAATGGCTACAGGATTTATATTTTGTGCTAAAGCTATATTTAAATACTCTTTAAAAAAATCTAAACTACCGCCATTTGCAATTATGGCTGCTAATTTAACTAAATGGGTATTTTGTTTATCTAATTTATTATATTTTGTTACTTCTACTTTACTAAAATAATTAAAAATTTCATAAAATTCAGGATCATTTTGCATTAAAGAATCATTTTCTTTTGCGCTTAATGCAGAATTTATAAAAGTGGTTCCAGCGGCTAAAATCATAGTGTTTTTAAAAAATTTTCTGCGTTGCATTATCGCTCCTTGAAATTTAATTTCAAAAAGTATAAAACATAACAGCTAGTGTAAGTCAAGAGTAAAAATTAATATTTTTAAATTTTTATACACTTTTTAATTTTTCATTATTTTATATTATTAGAAAAATAGCTTTATTTACTACTCTTTCAAAATTTATATTTGATAAAAAGCTATAAGTTTAATAACTTATAGCAAAAAACTATTTTAAATTACTATACTAAGTAATTTTTATAGACATTTAAATCAAGACCATCAACGCTTGCATTAAAAATAGCATAGGGCTTAACACTTTTACAACCTAAATACTCAAAACTATAATAAATAGGCTTTAAAAGCTCTTCTAAAGTAGCACCATGATGGCCATCATAACTTTGTTCAGCCCCACCCAAAGTTGTAATAACTTGAAAAATTTTACCTTTTAAAAGCTCTTTTTCTCCATATAAAATTGCACTTAAAACTCTATCTTGCCATTCTTTAAGCAAACTTGGGGTACTAAACCAAAAAAGCGGAAATTGAAATATAATTTTATCTGCTTCTTTTAGCAAAGCAAGTTCTTTATCAATATCAATTTTTCCATCATTATAGCTTGTGCTAAGATTATGAATTTTTAAATTATTTATATCTTTTATGCTTTCTAATAAAACACGATTTACTTTTGAATCTTTCCAAAAAGTATGAGCAAAAATAATTAAAGTTTTCATTTTATCTCCTTTTAGTATAAAATATAAGCTTATTAAATTTGGAAATTAAAATCTTAATTTCACTTTTTCTATCCTCATTCTTAATAAAATCATCATAATTCCTAAAATCAACAAAAAAATAGTGCTTATAATGATAAAGCGGGTGTTACTTAAAGATATAACCATCCCACAAATAGCTGTTCCACTGCTTAATCCTATATTAGCTACACTTATAAAAAGTCCATTGCTCAAATCAGGGGCTTTTGGAAAAGGATGATTTATTATAAAATGTGTGCCATTATTCATTATTCCAGCTAAAATTCCTAATATAAAAGCAAACATAATTAACAGAATTTGACCATAAAAATTAAAAAGTAAAATATAAAATATGATCATAATCAAAGGCGTTAAAAGTAAAGTAAAATGTGCATTTTTAACAAGAGTTTTTCCTGCTATATAATTACCTATAATATTTGAAAAACCGTAAATAGCTAATACAATGCTAATGAAAGTAAAATTCATCTTTGCTACACTATGCAAAAAATCAGAAAAATAAGAATAAAATCCCCAAATTCCCGCATTTACACAGATAACACAAAGAATGCTAATCCACAAAAGTGGATATCTTAAGATAAGTAGTTGCTTGGTTATTTTAACAGGATTTGCCCTTTTAAAATCAGGTACAAACAACAAAGTTGCTATAAAAGATAAGCTATTTAAAATACAAAAAAATAACATTGCTACTTCAAAGCTAAAATTTCCACCAAAATAACTAGTCATAGGCACACCTAAAACCATCCCTGCACTCACTGCTGCAAAAATCTTAGCTGTAGCTTTTGGGACTTCTTTTTTATCTTCAACTAAATTAGTAGTCATACTTAAAACAAGAGCTATATAAATAGGATGGAAAAAAGCAGGGATAGCTCTAAAAATAAGCACTTGCCAAAGAAGAAAATACAAAAACTAAAAGACAAATAAGCATTAATTTTTTAGGATTGAAATTTACACAAAGCAAAGGAACTATAGGTGCACAAAAAGTTATTACGAGTGCAAAAACACTCACGCTCCAACCCGCATCAGAAATACTCACATGAAAATTTTCAGATACTACAGGAATGATCCCCATCATCCCAAGCTCTGTACTTAAAATTCCAAATACACCTAAACAAAATACTAAAATAATTTGGGAATTAGACATTTTATCTTTGTTTAAAGTTAGCATTTTATCCTTTCGATTTTAAATTTTTAAAAGTATAAAACATAACAGCTAGTGTAAGTCAAGAGTAAAAATTAACATTTTTAAATTTTTACACACTTTTTGCATTTAACATAATCTTTGCTTAAAGGATTTAATTCATCTTTATTTTCCATAATCATTTTTTCATAATAATCTATTTTAAAATCAAGTTTTTCCAAAATATTTTCTAATTTCTTTACATCTTTTAATGTTTTTTCTTTTAGTTTTAAAATAATTTCTAATCTCTCTTTTGCTGTATTTTTTCCTTTAATACATAAAAAAATATATTTTTTAACATCCTCTATACTCATACCAATTTGTCTATAACAATCTACCCAAATCACCCACTCTAAATCTTTTTCACTAAAATAACGCACTCCATTTTTATCTTTTTCCACAAAAGGAAACAAACCCTTATCTAACCAAAATCTAAGAGTTCTACTAGAAACTCCTGTTTTTCTTTCTACTTCTATGATTGTATAAGCCATATTTTTCCTTTAATAACTATATTTTAAATCAGTAAATATTATTTAAAGTATAACATTAAGATAAAAGAAAAATTAAATCATAATAAAATAAGATAATAATTATAAAGACTTTCTAAAAAATTTTTAGAAAGTCAAACAGTATCAAATTTTCACACTAGAATCATAAGAGAAAGTAGGTTCAATCTGTTTTTTATTGCTTAATTCTTTATACCAGTAAGAATGGAGTATATAAACTTCTTCTTCTTCTTTATAACCATTAATCATAGAATGGATACTTCCTTTTATAGCAAAAACAGCCATATAAATATGTACTCCAAAAAATACTGCACATACTATTCCCAAGAAATTATGAATAATGGCTGAAATTCTTAAAAGTTCAATTTGAGTTAAACCAAAAAGATTTTGAATTGCTATAGAATTAAAATCAAGAAAATACATAAATCCACCTGTAATTATCATCAAAAATCCACCAAATACAGCAATATAATACCAAGACTTTTGACCAAAATTAAATTTACCTGCAGGTACTGGACGTTTTACTTTACTTAAATAACCTCCAACTATCATCATCCATCTAATATCATAACTTGCAGGAAGCATTCTTTTAATCCAGCATAAAAACATAGGGATAATAGAAATGATAAATAAAATTGTTGCAAAAGCGTGTAAATTTTTACAAACCCTTACAAAAACTCCTCCTCCAAAATAAGATCCAAACATCATAATAAATCCTGTTGGAACTAAAATAACCCAAGAAATTGCTGCTATAAAATGAAAAATTCTTTCAAATAAAGTAAAAGCATAAATTTTCTTTCCATCGTGAGAGAATTGTTTAGGTCCTATTATCATATAATGTAAAGCAAAAGCAGCTAATACTGCAATTACAGCAATTAAAGCTATAGTGGCTATATATTCACCTTGTAAGGTTGTCCAAAGTTTGCCAAAATTATCATAATTTGGGATATTTGTGATACGATGAAAATCCCAAATTTGAGTATCTTGTCCCATTCTTTGATTGCCATAGGCAAATAAACTTACAAAACTTGTTAAAAGTGCTATTAATACTTTTATCATAAACGTTCCTTTCCAGTATAAGCAATTTTCCATTCTATACTTTCTGAAGGATTTAAAATACCATAATTTCTATTTGTAAGTCTATTGTGATAAATTTCTTCTATTTTAGAGCTTTCGCCAACGAGTAAAGCATTAGTGGAGCAAACTGCTGCACACATAGGCACTTTACCTTCTGCAATACGATTTTGCCCATAAAGTTCTCTTTCTTTTTCTGAATTAGTCTTTTCAGGACCTCCTGCACACATAGTACATTTATCCATTTCACCTTTGACATTAAAAACTCCATGTCTAGGAAACTGAGGTGCACCAAAAGGACAAGCATAAAGACAATATCCACAACCTATACAAATCTCTTTATCATGCAAAACAATACCATCAGCACGAATATAAAAACAATCAACAGGGCAAACAATAGAACAAGGAGCATCATCACAATGCATACAAGAAATAGAAGTTGAAACTTCTTTTCCTTGAATTCCTTCATTTAAAGTAACCACTTTACGACGATTAATTTCTACAGGTACTTCATGCGCACTTGAACAAGCCACTTGACAAGCAAAACACGAAGTACATCTTTGAGTATCTACAAAAAATTTTATTCTAGTCATATTTATGCCTTTTCTATCCTGCAAAGACCTGCATTAAATTCAGAAATTTGCGTATTAATATCAAAACCATAGTTTGTAATAGTATTTGAACTCTCACCTATAGTATAAGGTTTTGTCCCTTCTGGATAATTGTGACTTAAATCTACTCCTTGTAATATCCCCGCAAAGTTATAAGGCATACAAATTCTGTCTGGAGTTACTGAAAGATTATGAACACATTTTACTTTTATTTTTGTTCCTTGAGGAGAATGTATCCACATCATATCTCCATTTTTTATACCATACTTTAAGGCAAGTTCAGGATGAACATTTGCAAACATTTCAGGAGTAATAGCTGCTAAATATTTACTTGTTCTTTCTAGCATACCTGCACCACTAAGATTAACAAGTCGCATACTAGAAACAATAATAGGAAATTCTTTACTCCAATCCTTTCTTTGTTGTTCGCTTTTAAAAGCAGTGGTGACACGGAAATTTGGTTTTTCTTGATCGTCCCAAGTAGGATATTTTTGCACTAGATCCCAACGAGGAGAATGGATAGGTTCTCTATGTTTAGGAATAGGATCAGCAAATTCCCAAACTATAGCTCTAGCTCTAGCATTTCCCAAACAACAAGCTCCTAATTGACGACATTTTTCCAAGATAATACCTGAAATATCAGTACTCCAACTAGATCCCATTTTAGCTTTTTCTTCATTACTAAGCTTAATATTAAATACTTTTTCTATGTTATCTTTAGTGATTTGCGGATATCCACCTTTGATCTTACAATCTTTTAAGCTTATAGAATCATCTGCAAGCTGACTTACTCCATTATGTTCTAATCCAAAACGATTTCTAAATCCCATACCTCCACGCGCATAAGGAATATCTTTATTCCATAAAATAGCAGTTCCAGGATGTTCTTGATCCCAACAAGGCCAAGGAAGTCCGTAATATTCACCCTTAACTTCTCCACTTAAACCTTCTTGAGTATCAGGATCGAAATTTTCCCAATTTTGTTGATGCTTTCTTAAACGCTCTGCTGAAATTCCACGTAACCCTATGCTTAAAAGTCCATTACTCATCTCAGTTGTTGCATCATCAGGCCAAACAAAAGATTCATTATCTGTTTTCACCTGTTTTAATTCATAATCTAACACTTGCATTTTCATTCCGCGTGTATATTCATCATAAAAACCGAATTTCTTAGCAAAAGCAAACATAATTTCTTGATCTTCTTTACTTTCATATATTGGTTTTACAACTTGAGAACGCCATTGCATAGCACGATTTGTAGCTGTTACATAACCTTCACTTTCAAATTGAGTTGAAGCTGGAATAATATAAATTCCATCTGGACGATCAGCTAAAACCGCTACCTCATTAACAAAAGGTTCAGCAATAACTATCATATCAAGTTTTTTAAGAGCTTCTTGAATTTTAACCGTATGTGCCATAGAAGTAATTCCCGTGCCTTGAACCCAAAGAACACGTATGTTTGAATTTGAAACGACTTTATCATTCCCATAAGGTATAACACCTTTAACGCCTTGCCACCATTTAGCAAGAGAAAATCCTTTCTCATTCATCCAATTTTTACCATCACTTGGGGGTGCAAAACGACTTTTCATATATTCCATATCCACTCCCCAAACATTACAAAAATGCTCCCAAGCATCATTACCTAAACCATAATAAGCTGGTAAGGTATCAGCTAGACAACCCATATCAGTAGCGCCTTGAACATTATCGTGTCCGCGAATAATATTTGTTCCAGCTCCTTCTTTACCCACATTGCCTAAAACAAGTTGTAAAATCGCTAAAACACGCGTATTTGAACTACCAACAGAATGCTGAGTAATACCTAAAGCCCAAAAAAGTGTAGCAGGTTTAATTGTTGCTAGCATTTGAGTAATTTTTTCAAGTTGAGCTGCTGGAACACCTGTGACATTTTCAACTTCTTCAGGAGTCCATTTTGCAGCTTCTTCTTTGATTTCATCAACACCATAAGAACGTGTTTTGATAAATTCTTTATCTTCCCAACCATTTTTAAAGATAAGATGAAGCATACCATAGACTAAAGCTATATCTGTCCCTGGGCGAATTCTTACGTATTCATCTGCATGAACAGCAGTTTTTGTATAAACAGGATCTACTACAACTAATTTTGCATTATTTCGATCTTTTGCACGAAGTAAATGTTTAAAACCTATAGGATTTGCAACCGCAGTATTGGCTCCAAAAATAATCATCATTTTTGAATTTTTACAAACATCGCCAAAATGATTTGTCATAGCACCATAACCCCATGTATTTGCCACACCGGCAACTGTTGCACTATGTCAAATTCTAGCTACATGATCTATATTATTTGTTCCCCAAAAAGCTGCAAATTTTCTAAAATAATAAGCTTGTTGATTATTAAATTTAGCAGAACCTAAAAACATAACACTATCAGGTCCACTTTCATTACGGATATCAAGCATCTTATCGCCTATTTCATTAATAGCTTGTTCCCAACTTAAACGAATCCATTTACCATTTTCTTTTTTCATAGGATATTTAATACGTTGTTTTGATTTGGTAAGATCAATTTGATCAATCCCTTTACAACAATGAGAACCTTGAGAAATAGGATGTTCTACAGCATTTTCTTGACGCACCCAAACACCATCTTGAACTTCGGCTTTTATCCCACAACCCGCACTACAAATGGTGCAAATTGTTCGAACTATTTTTGAGTTAGGATAAGGATTTGCAATTTCTTCTTTGCTAGCTTGACGTAAATTTTTATTTTCTACACCAAAAGCACTAGTTGCCAAAGAAGATATAGCTGCAAATTTTAAAAAATTCCTTCTAGCTAATACCATTTTATTCCTTTCTTTAGTTTTTTAATAAGCTGCTTTATAATAAGCTTCCCAATGAGCTGTTTCTTGATAAAGAACTTCATTTTTATTGCTTTTGCCAAATATAACATTCTTTTCTTTATCTAAAAGTTCTGTTTGTGTTGCTGCTTTTGCTACACTTGAAACAACTAAAGCAGTTGCTCCTACTTTTAAAGACTTACGAAGAAAATTACGCCTTGATGAATTTCCATTCATATACTCCCCTTTTTATAATTTTAAGTAAATTTTGAATATTTTTAAATACTCTATATATCGATAAATATACTCAAATTTATTCAAATTCTACATAATTAAATATAAAAAAAAATTAAAAGCGTAAATTATCAATAAAATAAAGGGCAATTATAGAGTTTAAAGTTTGCTTAACTCATCAATATTAATTTTACTAAATTGAGTTGGAAGTTTTGATTCATAAGGTAAACGCTCTAAGGCAATATCGGCTATGCTTTTAGAAGTTGTTTTTTTAGGTTTTTCTAAATTTAAAATACTTCTCTCAAATTTAAAAAACACCTCCATAATATTTCCAAAATGGATAAAAAAATTAGAATTTTTATGAATTTTTAATTTTTCAATAAATTCATCAATTACTGAATTTAAAATTTTTTCAAAAAATTCTTTTGCTAGTTCTTTATCAAAATCAATCAAGTAAGGCATTAAAGCGAAAATAAAACCAAATTCATCTTCACTTTGTGATGATTTTTCATCTTTTCTATAAGGACTTTTACGCAAAATTGCACAAGCTTGGAGTTTTTTTCTACCATCATCTCTTCCTTCATCATAAAACGAAGCTGTAGTAGGAACATTTACATAAGAAAAATCAAAAAATACTGCATTTTGTTCCTGTAAAAAAGTTTTTAAATCATAAGTTAAAATAATCTCAAAATCTTTAGTAAGCTTATCTTCTAAAGGAATTTGACTTAAAAATTTTGCCTGCGTTATAAAAATATTAAATTTTTCTTCATCTATAAAATCAAAAGCTAAAGAAAAAAATTCATAAAAATATTTTCTTGTAATTTGAATTTGTTCTTGCATATAATTTCCTAAACTAATTTTAGGAAATTATAGCATAATAAAAACACATCAAATTTTCACACTAGAATCATAAGAGAAAGTAGGTTCAATCTGTTTTTTATTGCTTAATTCTTTATACCAGTAAGAATGGAGTATATAAACTTCTTCTTCTTCTTTATAACCATTAATCATAGAATGGATACTTCCTTTTATAGCAAAAACAGCCATATAAATATGTACTCCAAAAAATACTGCACATACTATTCCCAAGAAATTATGAATAATGGCTGAAATTCTTAAAAGTTCAATTTGAGTTAAACCAAAAAGATTTTGAATTGCTATAGAATTAAAATCAAGAAAATACATAAATCCACCTGTAATTATCATCAAAAATCCACCAAATACAGCAATATAATACCAAGACTTTTGACCAAAATTAAATTTACCTGCAGGTACTGGACGTTTTACTTTACTTAAATAACCTCCAACTATCATCATCCATCTAATATCATAACTTGCAGGAAGCATTCTTTTAATCCAGCATAAAAACATAGGGATAATAGAAATGATAAATAAAATTGTTGCAAAAGCGTGTAAATTTTTACAAACCCTTACAAAAACTCCTCCTCCAAAATAAGATCCAAACATCATAATAAATCCTGTTGGAACTAAAATAACCCAAGAAATTGCTGCTATAAAATGAAAAATTCTTTCAAATAAAGTAAAAGCATAAATTTTCTTTCCATCGTGAGAGAATTGTTTAGGTCCTATTATCATATAATGTAAAGCAAAAGCAGCTAATACTGCAATTACAGCAATTAAAGCTATAGTGGCTATATATTCACCTTGTAAGGTTGTCCAAAGTTTGCCAAAATTATCATAATTTGGGATATTTGTGATACGATGAAAATCCCAAATTTGAGTATCTTGTCCCATTCTTTGATTGCCATAGGCAAATAAACTTACAAAACTTGTTAAAAGTGCTATTAATACTTTTATCATAAACGTTCCTTTCCAGTATAAGCAATTTTCCATTCTATACTTTCTGAAGGATTTAAAATACCATAATTTCTATTTGTAAGTCTATTGTGATAAATTTCTTCTATTTTAGAGCTTTCGCCAACGAGTAAAGCATTAGTGGAGCAAACTGCTGCACACATAGGCACTTTACCTTCTGCAATACGATTTTGCCCATAAAGTTCTCTTTCTTTTTCTGAATTAGTCTTTTCAGGACCTCCTGCACACATAGTACATTTATCCATTTCACCTTTGACATTAAAAACTCCATGTCTAGGAAACTGAGGTGCACCAAAAGGACAAGCATAAAGACAATATCCACAACCTATACAAATCTCTTTATCATGCAAAACAATACCATCAGCACGAATATAAAAACAATCAACAGGGCAAACAATAGAACAAGGAGCATCATCACAATGCATACAAGAAATAGAAGTTGAAACTTCTTTTCCTTGAATTCCTTCATTTAAGGTGATTACACGACGACGGCGAATATGAATAGGAAGTTCATGCGCTTCATCACAAGCTACCGCACAGCCATTACAATCGATACAACGCTCATTATCACAAAAGAATTTTAAACGTTCTTTTTCTAAATTTGCAAAATTTATTTTACTCATTTTCCATCCTTACTGATTCTACAAAGCCCGCCTTTAGTCTCTGGAATCTGACACATAATATCATAACCATAATTTGTTACAGTATTTGCACTTTCTCCACTTGCATAAGGTTTAGTTCCTTTAGGGAAATTGTGAGTTAAATCCACACCTTGCATTACACCCGTAAAATGAAAAGGTAAGAAAATCATATCTTTTGCTACGCCTGGATTAACCTTTACTCTAACATGAATTTTAGTTCCCTCTGGAGAATGAACCCAAATCATATCCCCTGCTTTAATATCTTGCTCTTTTGCTAACTCAGGATTAATCTCGCAAAACATTTCAGGAGTTAAGCGTGTTAGATACATAGACGCTCTATTTTCCATACCCGCACCATTTAAATTTACAAGCCTTGCAGTAACAAGATTAAGCGGGAATTCTTTAGAATAATCTTTTGCTTGTTGCACAGAAATAAATTTAGTATCCACGCGATAAAGTGCTTTTTGATCTTCAAAACTAGGATATTTTTGCACTAAATCATTTCTTGGAGAATGAAGTGGTTCGCGGTGAAGTGGAATTTTATCTTTAAAAGTCCAAACAATAGCTCTAGCTTTAGCATTTCCATAAGGAACAATACCTTTTTCTATACATTTAGTCGCAATAATATCACTATCATCATAAGACCAAGTTGATCCCATTTTTTCTTTTTCTTCTGCACTTAAAGTAATGCCTAAAACTTTTTCTATATTATCTTTAGTGATTTGCGGATATCCTACATTAATAGGTGAATTTAAAGGTGCATTTTTAGCTAATAAACTTTCACCTTCATATTCAAGCCCAAAATTATTTCTAAAACCCATACCGCCTTTTGCCACTTCGATATCAGTATTATAAAGTACAGGAGAACCTGGATGTTTATCGCTCCAGCAAGGCCAAGGAAGTCCGTAATATTCACCCGCAACTTCATCTTTTCCTTCTAAAGTTACCTCATCAAATTTATCCCAATATAAAGTATGTTTTTTAAGTCTTTGAGGGCTCCAACCATTAAGTCCTATACTTCTAACTGCTTTTGCAATTTCTTTTGTAGCATTTTCAGGCCAAACAATTTCACCTTTTTCATCACGTAAAGTTTTAGTAAAGTCTTCATAAAAACCTAATTTTTTAGCAAGCTCAAATAAAATTTCTTGATCTTCCATACTTTCATAAAGTGGATCTACAACCTTAAATCTCCATTGTCCGCTACGATTTGTTGCAGTTACACTTCCACTTGTTTCAAACTGCGTTGCTGCAGGTAAAAGATAAATTCCATCTTTTCTTTCTGCAATGATTCCTGCTTCATTTACAAAAGGATCTGCCAAAACTAAAAGTTCTAAAGCTTCCAAACCTTCTTTAACTTTAGCTTGTTGTGCGGTCGAAGTAATACCATTTCCCATAACTACTAAAGCTTTTAAAGGTGTTCCAGCATTATCAATAGCATCATTTCCATCTTTTCCATTTAAAGCTGCCGCCCACCATCTAGCAAGTGAAAGTCCTGTTTTATGCATCCAATCTTTACTTACAAAATTCCCTAAAAGCCATTCATAATCTACACCCCAAATTTTAGCGTAATATCTCCAAGTTGCTTCATTTAAAGGATAATAACCTGGTAAATTTTCACTCAAACACGCCATATCTGAAGCACCTTGAACATTATCGTGTCCGCGCAAGATATTAACTCCACCACCAAATTTGCCTATATTTCCAAGCACCATTTGCACAATAGGCGCTAAACGTGTATTTGAAGTTCCTACTGTATGCTGGGTTAAACCCATAGCCCAAATAAGCGTAGTTGGTTTGTTTTTAGCGACTTCATAGGTAATTTTTATTAAAAGTTCTTTTGGAATTCCTGTAACATTTTCTACTTCCTCAGCTGTCCATTTTGCAGCTTCTTCGCGAATTTTATCTATACCAAAAACTCTTTCATCAATATATTTTGTATCTTCTAAACCTTCATCAAAAATAATTTTTAACATTCCATACATAAAGGCAATATCTGTTCCTGGACGAATTCTTGCATAAATATCTGCCTTAGCTGCACTTTTTGTAAATCTAGGATCTACAACTATAAGTTTAGCACCTTTTTCTTTTGCCTTTAAAAAATGCCTAAAGCCTACTGGGTGATTTACCGCTGGATTTGCTCCAATAATAATAATACATTTACTTCTTTGAATGTCTCCAAGATGGTTTGTCATAGCGCCATAACCAAATGTATTCGCCACACCGGCGACTGTTGCGCTGTGTCAAATTCTAGCTTGATGATCTACATTATTTGTTCCAAAAAATGCTGCAAATTTTCTTATATAATAAGCTTGTTCATTATTAAGCTTTGCAGAACCTAAAAACATAACACTTTCAGGATTTTCTTTGCGATAAGTAGCTAGCTTTTCTCCAATTTCACTTAAAGCTTGTTCGTATGAAATGCGTTTCCACTCTCCATTTTCTTTTTTCATAGGATATTTTAAACGTACATGAGAACGCACCATATCGATCATATCAGAACCTTTGCAGCAGTGTCCGCCTAAACTTATAGGATGATCTTGGGCAATTTCTTGACGTACCCAAACACCATTTTGTACTTCTGCAATAATGCCACAACCAACAGAACAAGCTGTACAAATTGTTTTTACTTTTTTACTTCCCTCATAAGCTTCTTTAATTTCGCTATCATTTGCCTCTCTAATGTTTTCACTTCTTGCTAAAAGAGGTGTTGCTAAAGAAGAAAGTGCAGCCATTTTTAAAAAATTACGACGATTAAGTTTAATGCTTGCATTCATACTTGACATCACTCAGCCTTTATATAATAATTTTCCCAATTAGCACTTCTTTGAAAAAGCACTTCTTTTTTTTTGCTTTTACCTTTGATTAAATCTTTGCGATCTTCATCTTTAGCCAAAGCTAAACTTGCACCAGATAACAACCCAGCACTACCTAAAGCTAATACTGATCGTTTAAGAAATTCTCTACGATTTTTCACCCAACCTCCTTTTTTTATTTACCTCTCTTCTTAAGAATTCAGATCTAGATAAATCATTTTGTACTTTTTTAGTAGTATTTCTTGTATTTTTGCCAAGTCCAAAACAAGATCTTTCAAATTCTATAAAAGCACTTAAGATATAAGCTACTTCTTTATAAAGCTTTGCTTCTTCATTTTCTAAAATTAAAATAATAAACTCATCAATACTTTGATTAATAACTTTTTCAAATAATTCTTTTGCCAAAATATTTTCTTCTTGTTTTAAAAACTCACTCATTAAAAAAAAGCAAAATCCTATATGATCTTCACTTTCTTTGAAGAATTTTTCATTACGTCTTATTTTGCTTTTTATAAGAATTTCTCTAACACAAATAAGTGCTCTTGAGTTTTCAAAACCTTCCTCAATATAAGAAAAAGTTATAGGAATAGAATTTTTAAGAGACAAAAAAAGATTTTCGTATTCATTAAAAAATAAATTTAATTTTGTTTTAGAATTTTCAATCAAAATATCAAAACTATTAATTAAATTTTCATCAAATGAAGTTTCTTTCATCATCTTTAGATAATCATTTAAAAAAGCTAATCGTTGCTTAGAAAAAGAAAATACAAAAAGCTCTCCAAAGCACTGATAATAAAGACTTCTAGCTAATCTTAATTTCTCTAAATCCATACAAAATCCTAGATAAAATTCTTTGTTAAAAATTTAGAAAATAAAATAAGTTTTTATTATGCAAATATAGCTTAATATTCGATTTTACCTTATTTTATGTAAGATTTATCTTAGTATGATTTGTTTTAAAAAAAACTGAATTTTATAAAAAAAATTAAGGGTAAAAATTTACTCAAATAACTAAAATATAGATATCGTATAATATAAATAATTGCTATAAACATCTTATATAAAATCTCAATGAAAATATATAAAAATTGATTAATATAAATTATTTTATGCTATTTTGGAATAATATTAATTCCTTCTAGCATAGTCTTCATAAGAAAATTCTCTCACCATTTGAAGTTTATTTTGTTTATTTGCAAGCATTAAATTAGGAAGTATTACTCCATTAAAAGTAGTATTTTTAACTATAGAATAATGAATTTGATCCAAAAATACTATTTTATCTCCTCGCTTTAATTCTTTTTTAAAAGCATATTCTCCCATCACATCTCCAGCCAAACAAGTATTGCCTGTTAAAAGATAAGCAAATTCTCCTTTTTGCAAATTTGAAATCTTTTCATTTTCTCTTGTTGCTAAAATTCTTGCATTTAAAACCTCACTTGTATAAGGCATAATAATAGTATCTGGCATATGAGCTTCACTTGAAACATCTAAAATGGCTATTTTTTTCTCATTTTCTACTATATCAATTACACTTGCTAGCAAAATACCACATTGCCAACCAACTGCCTCGCCAGGTTCAAGATATACTTGCACTCCATATTTATCACTAAATTCCTTACAAAGCCTAATTAACTTTTGTACATCATAACCTTTTTTGGTTATATGATGCCCTCCTCCAAAATTAATCCATTGCATTTTCTTAATCCATTTGCCAAATTTTGTTTCAAATACTTTTAAAACAGCTTCTAAAGCATCAGCACTTTCCTCGCATAAAGCGTGAAAATGGAGTCCTTTTACGTCGCTTAAATTTGCATTTTCTAAATCTTTACTTAAAATTCCAAGTCTTGAATATCTTCCACAAGGATTATAAAGCTCTTTTGGTGCTAAAGAAAATTCTAAATTACAACGAAGTCCTAAGGAATTTTTAAAGCATAAATTTTTAAATTTTTCAAACTGATATAAAGAATTAAATACTATATGATGAGATAAATCTGAAATTTCTTTTATTTCATCTTCTTTAAAAGCAGGAGAATAAGTATGAATTTCTTTATCCATATATTCTTTAGCAAATTTAGCTTCCCAAAGTCCGCTACAAGTGCAACCTTGTAAATATTCTCCTACTATCTTTAAAGCTCCTGAAAAAGCAAAACCTTTTAAAGCTAATAAAATTTTTACTTCACTTTCTTTTGCTACAAAAGCTAATAACTCACAATTTTTACGCAATTTCTCTTCTTCTAAAATATAAGCTGGAGTTTTTACATCAAAATCAAACATTTTATTACCTTAAAAAAATATTTCACAATGTGTATTTTAACATTTACTAACATTTAAATTTTAAATAATATAATGAAAAAACCAAACAAAAAGGATAAAAATGGATAGAAGACAATTTTTAAAATTTAATATTTTAACAGGTGCTAGTGCAAGTATAGCTTATGCTGCAAATTCTCATAATATGCATAATATGCATTCTATGAATTCAATACATTCTTCAAATATAGATACAAGTTTTATAAAATTAAGCAAAAAAGTAAATTTAATAGATGAAGAAAAATTCCCAGCCCATCAAAATTTAAACTCTTTAAAACTTCTAAAAAATGAAAGCAAAGAAAAAAATTTTTTTAGAGCCACTATAGAAATTAAAGAAAGTCAATTAGAAATTATTAAGGGTTTTAAAACCAAATTTTACACTTATAATGATCTTATTCCTGGGCCTAAAATAGAAGTTTATGAAGGAGATACTATAGAAATTTTAGTTAAAAACAAACTCAAAGAGCCAACTACGATCCATTGGCACGGACTTCCAGTGCCACCTGATCAAGATGGTAATCCTCATAATCCTATTTTAGCAGGAAGAGAAAGAATTTACCGCTTTACTTTACCGCAAAATTGTGCAGGAACTTATTGGTATCATCCACATCCTCACTATATTACAGCTAAACAAGTTTTTATGGGTTTAGCTGGAGCTTTTGTAGTAAAAGCTAAAAAAGATGCTTTATCTCATTTAGAAGAAAAAGATTTAGTTATTAGTGATTTACGCTTAGATGATAAAGCTCAAATTCCTGAAAATAATTTAAATGATTGGCTCAATGGTAGAGAAGGAGAAATCGTTTTAATCAATGGACAATTAAAACCAAAAATTACAATCAATGCAGAAAGGATACGTATTTATAATTTTTGCTCAGCAAGATATTTAAATTTAAAAATTCAAAATGCAAAATTTATTCTTGTTGGCACAGATGGAGGGCTTATAGAAAAACCTATAGAACAAGAAGAATTATTTTTATCTCCTGCTTCTAGGGTTGAAGTTTTAATAAAAGCTGATAAATTTGGTGAGTTTAAATTAAAAAGTCTTTATTACGATAGGGATAAAATGCTCATAAAAGAAGAACCTAAAAATTTATTTTTAGCAGATATTAAAATAGAAAAAAATCCTAACAATATCCCTTCAACTTTAAAAAAATTCGAAAAACAAAAAGAACCTAAAGAATTTAAAGAAGTTATTATGAGTGAAGATCATATGCAAATGCACGGTATAGATAAAAAAAGTGAAGATGAAATAAAAAAATCTCTTGCTTCTATGTTTTTACTTAATGGAAAAGTTTTTGATATGAAACGCATTGATCTTAAATCAAAATTAAATGAAGTAGAAGATTGGATTGTTATAAATAAATCTCATATGGATCATCCTTTTCATATACACGGAACACAATTTGAACTTATAAGCTCTAAATTAAATGACAAAACCACAAAAGCAAATTTTAGAGCCTTAAGAGATACCATTAATGTGCGTCCAAATGAAGAATTAAGACTTAGAATGGTACAAAATTATGAAGGTATTAGAATGTATCATTGTCATATTTTAGAACACGAAGATTTGGGTATGATGGGTATCTTAGAAATACAAAAATAAATTTCAATACCTTTTGGTATTGAAATAAAATAATTTTAATCTACATTTTTTATCAAAACTCTACAAAAATCTAATCTTTAAAATTATACTTAAGCTTATTTTTATGGGGGGGGTATAGTAGAAATTTCATAATTTTAACAAAGGATAAATATATGAGATTAATAATTTGTTTTATTTTACCTTGGCTTGGTTTTTTAACTATTAAAAAACCCTTTGCTGCTTTAATTTGTCTTATTTTGCAAATCACTCTTATTGGTTGGTACCTACTATGGTTTGGGCTGTCTATGCTCTTAATCAATACAAAGTTAAACAAAAAATCTCAAAAGCCTTAAAAAATAAACAATAAAAGGAATTTTTATTAAATATATTTTATGGATTTTTTTAGGTTTTATTTTAAGTGCTTGCTATCAAAAAGGTTAGAAGTTAATCAAAATAAATTAGATACTATTATTATAGGAAAAAGCACACAAGAAGATGTAGAAAAAATTATAGGCTATCCTATAAGAAAAACAAATATAGACAATAAAGAAATATGGTATTAGATTTTACTAGAATCACTTCTTTACCTGGATTTGATAAATGATGGAAGCACTGTTTTTGAATTTAACAAAAAAGGCATAGTAGTTAAAAAATATAAAACCCAAGGCTCAGGAAATAGTAATCCTTTACTCAACTAAAATAAATATTTGCAATAAAAGAATTTTTCTAATAGAATAAACTCTATTAGAAAAATTTAATCAATCAAGCAAACAATCAAAACTTATACTTAAGTCCTACTTGTCCGCTTATATAAGTTTCATTTTTATTGTCTACTTTACCATTTAATATTTGTTTAGCACCAACTCCAGCATTAAAACTTAATCTTTCATTGATGTTTAAATTACTACCTAATACTACTTGAGCGTAAGTTTTTTTATTATCATTTGCTTTTACACTTGTAAAAAAAGCGTTATTTACAGCTAGATTTGCCACATAATCATCTCCATTATTAATAATAAATTGCTCTATTTTTGGAGTGATAAAAAGATAAGAACTTTCATTCATATATTTTCTAAATTCAGCTCCTATTTCAAGAGAAAAAGAATTATTGCTCATAGAATCAATATTTTTAGAAACAAGTCCTTTATCTGTATAAGATGGAGTATAGTTATAATAATAATTTATACCCGCAAAAGGCTTAATAAATAAAGTATTATCGCTAAAATCAAATATATGACCCAAACTTGCACTAAGTCCAAAGAATTTACTTGTATAATCAGCCTTATAAGCTCCATCAACTAAAACATTATTTTGATTGGTAGGTGAAATTTGCCCATAAGCTCTTAAATTTAACTCTGTTTTAGGATTTAAATTGATTATAGAATAAAAACCTAATTGAAAATTATCACTTTTTTGTTCTAAAAGTTTATCTTTAATGGTTGATTTTGCATAGGTAAAATAAGTCCCTAATAAAACATTATCTTTTGCTTGTTTATCAGCACCTATAGTAGCACCATATAAAGCCGCACTATCGCCATCTATAATATTAGCTCCACCAAAAGCATTTGCTCATACGCTATTAGCATAATCATTTATATAATTTGGTCTCATATCACTTTCTAAAGCGGCAAATTTTAGATTGCTCATTTTTAAAGCATAATTTCCATAAGGATTATTAAGCATTGCTATTCTTTGAGTAATAGCTACATCATTGGATACGTTTATGGTGGTATTAGTTGCATTAGAAGCTGAGTTGAGATTAGATATATTTTTTCCTGTATTATCTGTATCTTTTTTAATATTTAGTGCTAATTCAACACCCTCTCTACTGGCTAAATCAGCCTCTATTTCTCCCAATAAAACAGCCGTATCCCTTAAAACTAAAACCGCATTTTTATCATTTCCTGCTAAATTTGGAGCTATGGTTTGTAAATATTTATCATCATCTATCTTGCCACCATTTTTATTTGCCTCGTTAATGAGTTTTTGAATTTCGCTTTTTTGATTTTCAAGATCTGCTTTTGCCAACTCATAACCTTGAGCACTTGTATCTAGTTCAGCCAATAATGCATCTAAAGCAACTATATCTACTTTTAATTGAGTAAGAAGATTTTTAGCATTAGCATTTGCTCCTCCATTAATAACCAAACATTTATCACCACTACAATTTTTAATATCAAATTTATAATCAACAAGAGATCCAAAAGAATTATCCGGAGCTGAAATATCTATAGTGTAGCCAGTATGAAGAATATCTTTATATTTGTTTTTATCCTTTAAAATTTCATTATTGGTACTTAAATAAGAGTTTAAATCTTTAAATAAAACAGCTCCAGTCGCATTATTAGCACTCTTATCCAAAATATCACTATTAAATTCTTTTGCTCTTATTAAGACAAAATCATTTGCTTCAAGCTCGCTATAATTTGTTCTTAAAATACCAAAATTTGAATTTTTAATAGTAGCTGTTCCATTTACCCTAAAAGCATTTTCTACATTGGATAAAATCAAAGTTTTCAAAGCATTAAAATTTCCATTGATAGTTAAAGAACCTGTATTAATTTGATTGGCCAAAGAAGCACCACCTCCTCCTATACCTATAACTGAACCCACTTCTTCATCATTTACTGGAGTATCTTCTGTTGCGCCTACCACACTAAAATCTGCATTAATCGTCGAAGGTTTTGTAAAATGAAATATAATATCATTAGCTTAAACTTTTTTAGCGCTAGCATTAAGATTATTTATATTAACTGGATTCTTTTGTAAGGAATATAAATGCCACGATCCCATATCATTTCAACTCTCACAACCAAAAATTCAAATCTTCAAGGGCAAATCACCCATCAAAAGAGCTAAAAAACTCGCAAATGAGTTGAAACTATAAGCAAGACCGCTAATATTTGAGCCAAATTTTAAGCTAAATGAAATCAAAAGCAAAAGCATTAGGGCTATTTCATATTTTAAGCGTGGTGAACTAACTAATAAAATCTTGGAATGTCTAAAAACAAGCCTAGTATAGTAGATAAAATAAGTGATTATTTATTTTATCTACTGCCGATTGTTATTTTATTGCTAAATTTAGACAGAATATCCACTATACACTAAACAAACTAAAACAAAGAAACATAATAAAACAAGATTTTCATACCTATGAGATTATCTAGATACCTAACCTTTCGCTTACTCTATGATTGCCTTGATAGTATCCGCAAAACTCATTTGAGATAGGTTTATCAAGGCATTTGCCAAAATATCTTTAAATATAATGCCGTTATCAGGCCGTCTAGTATCCTCTCATAACTTATCTCATTTGCGTAGTTTGAAAGATATAAAAGCTTAATCTATGGCATTGTCCTTGTGGCCTTCTAAATCTAGCATTATAACTCTCTGTTAATTATTATTTGCCACCACTTCCCATATACTCTACTGCGTGATTTACTACTTTACGGTCATAATAAGCCGATAAATCGCTATACCTACATTTTCATCGATATGCACTTCACTTCCACGCAAGATATGCTTACGAACTATGTTGTTTATGTCAAAAGCATTTTCACTTTTTAGCACAAATACTCTACTCTTACTAGCCCCACTGTCTAGTTCATCTCTTTAGCGAAGTGAGATGACCACTCACTTATTTGGCTTAAAACCTTTCACTATATCTATCCTATTATATATGTTATTCTTTGGTCTTATGTAGTTGCTCACATATGCTCCGTCTATCTCACAAACACCACTAAATGGCTCATCACTTTGATAATCAATAGACTTTCACGAAGTTTACGAAGTAATACAAACGCTGTTTTATACTACACATTAAATCACGACTTAATTGAAGTGTGAGATGCCCTTAACAGCATTTACAAATAGCACGATAGCTGATAATAGCGTTTGAAGTGGTAGTTTAGAACGTGAAATAAAGTGCCACTTGTTACGCTAAATCTCTTTTGACACTCATTGCATTTATGCTCATTTCTGTAGTGATAAGATAAATTTTATCCATATTACCACAATACGGACAATAGGATTGCTGTTATACCACCTAATATTTGAAAATATCCCTAACGCTTTATCATCACTCATTTTAGCTATTTTTAGAAGTGACAACTTTCTAGCACTTAATGATAGTAAGAAATGTTGTGCCATTTTATGTTATTTTAATGTATATTATTTATTTTATAATAATATTATTATACATATATGTTAAATAAAGCTAAAATATCTACATATAAATGTAATAAATTTAAAATTTTATATATTTTTTATAATTTATAATGTATGATCTCACACTAGAAAAGGAAAAATATGAAACTATCACAAATAATTCATAAAATTCATAAACTAATTGAAGCAAAAGAGTTAAAAAATATTACTAAAAGAGAGATGGCAAATAGACTAGGTATATCAGAGCGAACCTATATAGAGTGGCTTAGAGAAACAAATGAGCCTATCGCTATGAAAGCAGTGTTTGATATGTTATCGCAACTAAAAGATGATGATATAATTCAGGTTGTTAGAGAGTGGAAACAAGGAATAAAAAGCAAGAGTGGTATTTAATGAGATATATAGGTTCAAAAATACTTTTGTTAGACAAAATATCTAATTTTATTCCAAAAAACACACAGACCTTATGTGATATTTTTGCAGGAACTGCTAGTGTTGGCAAATATTTTAAAAAAAGCTACAATTTAATATCAAACGATATATTATATTTTTCTTTCATATTACAAAAGGCTTACTTGCAATTATATGAAGAGCCAAAATTTTCAAAATTTATAGCTTATTTTAATGACCACCCCATTGACTACTTTAATGAGAAAACTAGCTCTTACAATTTTTTGGATAGGCCGTTTATTTATGAAAATTATTCGCCAAATGAAAATTGTCAAAGGTCATATTTTAGCGTTGAAAATGCTTTAAAAATTGATTATATTAGACAATCAATAGAGCAATTTTTAAAAGATGAAATAATAAATCAAGGCGAATATTATTATTTACTTGCTTCACTTATTGAAGCTGTTTCATTGGTTTCAAACACAGCAGGAACTTATGGTGCATATCTTAAAATTTGGGATAAGCGTAGTCTAAAACCATTAACGCTGTCTTTATTAAATATAGATTTTTACAAAAAAACAAACAATTTATGTTTTAACGAAAATAGTAATTCCTTAATAGATAAAATAAGTGGCGATGTCCTATACATAGACCCTCCCTACAATTCAAGACAATACGCACCGAATTATCACATTTTAGAAACTATTGCTAGATATGATTATCCTAAAATAAGTGGCGTTACGGGTGTGCGAGATTATACGAGTTTAAAATCCAATTTTTGTATAAAAGCAAAAGCTGGATTGGAGCTGGATAATTTAGTTAGTAGAGCCGACTTTAAACACATAATATTAAGCTATAACAGTGAGGGCATTATAAGTGAGATAGATATAGAGAATATATTAAAAAAATATGGCAAAGAGACAACTTATAAGTGCGAAAAAATACCATATAGACGATATAAAAGCAATAAAGAAGCAAAAAATGATGTCAATGAATTGCTTTTTTACATCGAAAAATAGACATAAGGGTATAAGATGTTTTACAACTACATAGATGAAAAATTTATTACAAATCTTTTAAAAAAGAAAAAGATTGAAAATTGCAATGAAATTCTAAATGAAATTGAGAAATCAGTAAAAGATGTTGTTGCGACAAAAATAAAAGAATATCAAAACAAAAATAGAATTAAAAAAAATAATGAAACAAAAATAAAATATAGAGCAATAGAAGCACTAAGCAAAGAGCAAATCAAGACGCTCCCAAGTTGGGTAAAAGATGATATAGAAAAAGCCTATGTTCTAGGCGAAAGTAAAAATGTAGTTATAACAAGCAATGGTAAAAAATATAGCTTACAAAATAAATTAAACGACCTTAGTGGTAGCGAATGGACTTATTTCTTAAATTCAGTAATCTCAACAAAATATTTAACAAATGGCTATGATAGTTATGCCTATCACATAAGAAAAATACACCCGTCGCCAAAACCACCACAGTTAATGAGAGATATAATTAAGTTTTTTACAAAAGAAAATGAACTTGTTTTTGATTTTTTTGCAGGTGTGGGCGGAACATTGCTTGGAGCTAGTCTATGCAATAGAAAAGCTGTTGGAATTGATTTGAACCAAAAATATATCAACGCATATCAAGAAGCAAATAAATATCTTAATTTAAAAGAGCAAATATTTATTTGTGGAGATAGTTTAAAAATTTTAAAAGATGAAAAACAGATAAATAAAATTTTTAATAATAATAAAGCTTCATTAATATTGATTGACCCGCCTTATGGCGATATGATGGCTAAAAATAAAACTGGCGAAGCTATGAAAAAAGGCAAGGATACTTCCCCGACACCCTTTACGAATATAGAAGTGGATTTAGGAAATATGGATTGGGATAATTTTATATTGAATTTTAAGGAAAGTGTAAAAGATAGTTTAAAATTTTTGAAAGAAAAAGGTCATATTGTTGTTTTTATAAAAGATATGCAACCAAACAAAGAAAACGCAAATTTACTTCACGCAGATGTGATAAATGAATTAAATTCTCTAAAAAACCTTAAATATTTAGGAACCAAAATTTGGGCAGATTTAAATGTAAATCTATATCCTTACGGCTATCCATTTACATTCGTTGCAAATCAAATTCATCAATATATTATGGTTTTCAGAAAGGAAAAAGCGTGAAAAGTAGTAATTTATGGATACTAACAGAAGAAAGACCAAAACGAGATGTATTGTTTAACATAATTAAGAAATTTGCTGATGATAATGGAATTTCTTTTTTTGTAGAACAAAATCTATTTATTGTGCCTATTTTAAATATAAATGGAGATTTCAGCTTTAGATATAAAATATTAGGAGTTCATTCTGCTGTTATAAGAAATGTGTTTTTATTTATAGTATCTGGAAATTCTAGCTTTACGGATTTTTTAATTTTTTACCAAGATAATATACCTAATCCCTTACAAGATATACCGCTTTATGCTATTGAGGAAACAAAAACGAGCGATTGTGAGAGTAGAAATACAGGTATTTTTCAAAGGGCTTCTAAGTTTGTGTTTATTGATTTATATTACAAAGATATTAAAAAAATAATGCTCTATTCTATAAGGATAGGGCAAGATAAAAATCCAACACATACAAACATATTTGGCTCAAAATGCTTAGCAACACTTGGTGTTCAAATTTTAGGAAAATCATTAGATGATTATGCAATATCGCCATTTGTTAGTATTGATGAACTCATAGATTTTAAAAATTCTATGAAGCTACCACCAAGAGGTAATATACCTATTCTAATTAGAAAATTAGAAAATAAAATCACAATTTCAGGTAGATTGGAAAAAGGTGGCTCATTGTCTCACGACCCTAATATAGGTGCTTTAAGTTTAATATCAGCTACACTTAGAGCTTTAGGTTATATAGGCAAAATAGAAATAACTTCGCACAATCTTTCACAAAATCAAGTTGGTAGAAGTAACAAGTTTGTTTCAATAGCAAATTTGCTTGGTATTTCGCTAGAAAACATTGATTTGCCAGCAATACAAAACAATGATAGTTATTGGCACCATGAAACGCAAGGCGAAAAAATAGCTACAATATTTTTGCATTTAGTTGTAGAGGAATTTACAAGAGCAAGAGCTATATATGAAAATCACGCAGGTTGCGAAAGAGGTTATTTTATAACTCAAAATAATGAAAATTTGACTGTTGAAAAATATGAAAATAGAGATGAATACAAAAATGGTAATGAAAATGCAAGAATTTTTATACCCGATTTGGTATTGGAAGACTTTGATAGGAAACAGATAATAAATATTGAAGGCAAAAAATTCATAAAGGTTCAATGCGGTATAGACGAGCTAAAAAACTATGATGCTTTTGAAAATTTATACATCAAAAAGCATTATAAAGATTATGAAATTATAAGAACAGTTGTATTATTTGGTGGAGAAATTGACGAAATATCAAATTTGAGTTTTTCTAAGATAAATTTTAATGATATACCAAAAATAGGCTTTGTTCTAACAAAAAATGGTAAGACAATTTTACAAACACACTCTCCAAAAATTTTTGAAGAAGCAATTTTTCATTTGCGTGCATATTATGGATTAAATAAGTCAAGTTAATTTTAGGTGAGTTTACTACATAATATCGCAAATTTCAATAAAATATATAAATCAATTTTTAAGTTTAAAATTTAATCTTATAAAGATTGATATTAAAAATATTTTAGTATCATACAGAATAAAAACGGAGTAAATATGGTTAAAATAGAATTTTTAGGACCTATTAATAAAGAAAGTATAGAACTTAAAGTGCATAATCTTAAAGAATTAAAAGAAATTTTAAAACAAGATGAGAGTCTAAAAGAATGGCTTGGACTTTGTGCGGTTGCTTTAAATGATAAAATCATTTTTGATGAAAATCAAGTTTTAAACTCAGGAGATAAAATTTCACTTTTGCCTCCTGTAGGTGGTGGTTGATGCAAAATTTTATACTCACTCAAGGAGCTTTAAATATCCCTGAAATTTATGCAAAATGGTATGAATTTAGCATCAAACAAAATTGTGGTGCTTTGCTTACTTTTTGTGGCATAGTAAGAGATGATAACAATATAGAAGCTTTGAGTTTTGATATTTATGAACCTTTGCTTAAAACTTGGTTTAATTCTTGGCAAGAAAAATTTCAAAATGAAACTATAAAGTTTATGTTTGCACATTCTATTGGCGATGTTAAAATAGGAGAAAGTTCGTATTTTGCAGGAATTTTAAGTAAGCAGAGAAAACTAGGACTTAAGCTTATTAATGATTTTGTAGAAGATTTTAAAGCAAATGCTCCTATTTGGAAATATGATGTAATTAATGGAAAAAGAATTTATGCAAAAGATAGATCAAGCAAACTACAAGGTGCTGGACTTTTAAAATGATTTAGAGCTAAAAAATTGATATAAAATCACAATTGCTTTAAATTTAATAATAAATTTTAAAATGTATTGATAAAGACTTTAAAAATAATCATTTATTAGGGTTTAAAAAATTAATTTATATAAAAACATTATAAATATGCTATTAGATTTATTTAGATTGGTATTAAGGATAATTTATGTTAATGTCTTATGAAGAGAGTTTAAAAATTCTACACTCTCATATTAAAACCTATGAAAAGGTTGAAAAGATAGCTCTTACAGAGTGCTTAGGGCGTATTTTAGCAACTGATATCAAAGCAGATAAAAATCAACCTGAATTTTTAACATCAGCTATGGATGGTTATGCAATTAAATTTGAAGATCAAGAGAAACCTTTAAAAATTTTAGGCATTACTCCTGCAGGAAAAATGCCTGAATTTAAAGTTTTAAACGGCACTTGTGTTAAAACATTTACCGGATCGCTTATGAGTGAAGGAAGTGATACTTTGGTGCCTATTGAAAATATACGCATAGAAAATAACACACTTTATATAGAAAAAAAAGTTTCTAAAGGTTTTGCTGTTAGAGAAATTGGAGAAAATTATAAAAAAGATGAAATTTTATTAAAAAAAGGAACTAAACTAAATTATAGCGAAATAGCACTTTTAGCTGAACTTGGTTTTTTTCATATTAGCGTATTTATAAAACCTATTGTAGGTATTTTAAGCAGTGGAAGCGAAATTAAAGATCTAGGAGAAGCTTTAGAAAATCCTGCTCAAATTAGATCATCAAATCATATAGCCATAGCAAATTTAGCCAAAAAATTAAATTGCGATACAAGAGTTTTTCCTCTTTTAAAAGATGATGAAAAAGCTACTTTTTCTACCCTTAAAAGTGCTTTGCAAAGCTGTGATATCCTAGTAACTACAGGTGGAGTTTCTATGGGAGATTTTGATTTTTTAAAAAAAGCTATTCAAGAATATGAACTTATTATTAATAAAGCAGACATAAAGCCAGGACGTCATATCAAAATAGCCAAAATGAATGAAAAATTTATTATTGCTCTACCTGGTTTTCCTTATTCGGCTATGGTAATGTTTAATCTTTACGCAAGAGAAATTTTAAATACTTGGCTACTTCAACCAAAGGATTATATTTGCAAGGCTTTTTTACAAGGTATTTATAAGAAAAAAACTTCGCATTTAGAATTTGTAGCTTGCAATGTAGAATTTAAAAATGGACGCATTTTGGTAAATTTAGAAGGTAAAAAAGAAGGATCTAGTGCAATTATAAATAATCTTAACAATAAAGCCGCACTTATGATAGCACCAAAAGAATGCGAAATTTTAGAAAATGAAAGCTTAGTGAATATTGTTTTTATGCCTTAAAAAGGCATAAATCACCTTGCAGAAGTGCAAGATATTTGTATTCCTTTTTCATCGTAAGTGTATATATACGAGCTCTTTTTTATATTTACACTTGAGCTTGTAAAGCCAACTAATTCACCACTTTTAGTATATAACGTTTTATTTCCATCATAAACATATACAGACTGGCCCTTTTAACTACTAAAGTTATAGCCATTTTTCTCCTTTTAACCAAAAATCGAAAAAATGTTATCAAAAAAAATCAAATCCCTTTCTTAATTAAAAATCAAAATATAAAAATAGATTGGATATATTTATTTTGTAATGTTTTTGTTGATTTGAAATTTATGTGAAGTAAAATTATAAATCTAAAATAAAACAAAAAATAAGTTCTTTGTTTTTTATAAGCTTTGAAGTAAAATTAATTTTATATTTATAATTATCTTTTTGCAAAATTATGATTGCAAAAAGTGATTATATTAATTTAAAATATAAAGATAATTTATTTATAAAATATTTCAAATTTTACAATTAAGTTAAATTTTTATAATCATTTCCCCAAATTTCAAGACTTTTTAATACAGATTCTAAACTATTTCCCAAAGGCGTAAGAGAGTACTCAACTCTTGGTGGAACTTCTGCATAAACTTTACGTTTTATAAGTTTTGCTTCCTCAAGTTCGCGTAAATTTTGAGTAAGAACATTTTGAGAAATATTTTGATTTTTTGTAGATGAAATACTTTTTCTTAACTCTCCAAATCTTTTAGTTCCATCTAATAAATCTCTAATAATTAAAATTTTCCATTTATTTCCAATAAGATTAAGCGTTGTTTCAATTGGACAAAGAGAATAATATTTTTTCATTTATAACCTTAATTTTTAAAAATTATAACATATTTTTTTTAAAAAAATATATAATAAAAATATTGAAAATACACAATACTCCTAAAATATATACTATATTATAAAATAATATCTACTTGATTTTTTAATATAAGTATATTTATAATTCTAATACTTATTTTATATCAAAACATTTTAAAGGATAGATTATGAAAATAGCAATTTTATGTGCAAGCGGTAAAGCAGGCAAAGCAATAGCAAAAGAAGCATTAGAAAGGAATTTAGAACTTACTTGTTTTGTGCGTAATAGTTCTAAAATGAGCGAATTTTCTTCTAAAGCTAAAATAATACAAAAAGATCTTTTTGAGCTTAATGCTAAAGATTTAGTTCATTTTGATGCAATTATTGATGCTTTTGGAGAATGGGAAAATTTAAATTTACACAAAAAACATATAGAATTTTTAAGTAAAATTTTACAAGGAAGTAATTCTAAATTATTTGTTGTGGGTGGGGCTGGAAGTTTGTATATGGATAAAAGTCATACTATAAGACTTATGGATACTCCAACTTTTCCTAAAGAGTATTTAAGTATAGCCAAAGCTGCCGCAGAAGTTCTTGATTTTCTACGCAATGAACAAGGTTTTAAGTGGATATATGTTTCACCGGCTGCTGATTTTATCCCAGAACTTCCAAAAAGTCATCATTATAAAATAATAGGTGAACAATTTGAAGTCAATGCCAATAACGAAAGTAAAATAGGCTATGATGATTATGCAAGCGCTATGATAGATATCGTACTTGATTCTAATTATAAAAATACACGCATTGGGGTGATAGGATTGTAAATGCCTTAAATATCTTAAGGTATTTTATACGCTATCACTTTAAATTTTTTAAAATCTTAATATTTTACATTTAGATTTTTTGTTTTAAAGCTATAAATTCAAAAACATTTAATCATGAGTTTTGAATTTATAGTGAAATAACCTATATAAATCACTTATTAATAACAATATTATTAATCACTAAGAATAATTTGATATAATCCATTTCTAAGAATTTTTAAGGGTGTTTAATGAATTTTGCAGATATTTTTTCAAGAATTAGAAAAAAACAACCTAGTCCAAATGAAATGCCAGAACATTGGATTAAATGTCCAAATTGTCACGCTTTAATGTATTATAAAGAAATTAAAACTTGTTTTAATGTTTGCCCTAAATGCGATTTTCATATGAGAATTTCACCCCAAGAAAGAATTGAGCTTTTATGCGATGAGCAAAGCTTTATCGAATTTGATCAAAATCTAGAAGCAAACGATCCTTTAAAATTTGTTGATAGTAAATCTTATAAAAAAAGATTGAACGAAAGCGAAAGTAAAACAGGAAGAAAAAGTGCTGTTATAAGTGGAGAATGTCTAATTAATGCTCTTAAAGTACAACTTGTTATTTTTGATTTTTCTTTTATGGGTGGTAGTCTTGGATCTGTTGAGGGTGAAAAAATTGTTCGCGCTGTTCAAAGATCTATTGTAAGTAAAAGCCCTTTAGTGATAGTTTGTGCTTCTGGCGGAGCTAGAATGCAAGAGAGTAGTTATTCTTTAATGCAAATGAGTAAAACAAGTGCTGCTTTAAAGCTTCTTTCTAAAGAGAAAATTCCTTATATATCAGTTTTAACTGACCCTACAATGGGTGGAGTTTCTGCTTCATTTGCGTGGCTTGGAGATATTATTATCGCTGAACCTGGTGCCTTAATAGGATTTGCTGGTGCAAGAGTTATAAAACAAACTATAGGTGCTGAACTTCCAGAAGGATTTCAAAAATCTGAGTTTTTACTTGAACACGGACTTATAGATGCAATAGTTCCAAGAAGTGAGCAAAAAAAATATCTTAGTGATGTTTTAAAATTTTTAAGTGGAAAATAGTTTGCGTGTAAATATTATTTGCATACAAAAAAAAGACGAACTTAAAGAACTTACAAAAAAATATACTAAATTAATTTCTAATTATTCTCAAATTAACGAATTTAATCTTTTTAGCCAAAAAATATCCCTTGCACAAAATATTAGTCCCTTAGAAGCTCAAAAAAGCTATGAAAAAGCTTTTGAACCTTATAAAAAAGGTTTTTCTATAGCATTAGATGAAAAAGGTAAAAAGCTTAATAGTTTAGAATTTGCTAATTTATTAAAAGATAAAAATGAAATTAGTTTTTTTATAGGTGGAGCTTTTGGCTTGCGTAAAGAATTTATTAATACTTTAGATTTTAGCCTTTGTTTTAGCTCTTTTACTTTGGCTCATCAACTTGTAAAAATTTTATTATTAGAACAAATTTATAGAGCTTTTTGCATCAACTTTAACCACCCTTATCATAAATAGGAAATAAAATGAATAAAAACGATTTAAATTTTTTAAAAAAAATTCTTGAAAAACGCAAAAACTTTATCATAGAAAATTTACATAGCAATTCAGCAGAAATTGAAGCCTTGCACAATAGTGCCCCAAGTGATAGTGTTGATTTTTCACTTATAGAAACAAGTTCGCAAATTGATTTAGCTATTAGTGCAAATTTAAAAGAAGAATTAAATGAAATTTTAAAAGCTTTAGAAAAAATTAAAAATAATATTTATGGTGTATGCGAACTTTGCGAAGATGATATTAATATAGAAAGATTAAAAATTAAACCACATGCAAAATATTGCATTACTTGTAGAGAAATTATAGAAAAAGGTAAAAACAATGAAAATTAGTCTCTTTATATTTGCTTCTTTTGTTTATATTATTTTTATAATGCTGTTTTTATTTTATCTTGATCTTGGAACTTATACTTTAAATATATTTCATTACTCTATGGAACTTCCCGTAATGACTTGGTTTGCACTTGTTCTTGTTATATTTATAATTTTTACAATTTTACATATAAGTTTTTATAGTTTTTTAAATTATTTAAAATTTAAACATTTTTTAAAAGATAGCAATAAATTTGAAAGTTTTATTATAGACTTACTTTTAGAAAAAGAAACAAAAATTAACTTTCAAACAAAAGAATTTAGACAAGTTGCTAATTTGGTAAAAACTTTAAAAACTCATCAAAAAGACAAACTTAATTCCAAAATAAATGATATTTTGGATCTAATTGATAGCATAAAACGTGGAGAATATTGCAATCTTAACAAATTTAAACTTGAAAAAAATAACATTTTATTTTTGCAAAATGAAAAAAATCACATAAAAAATGATATCAACTATACTTATAACAAAATAAAATATGCAGAGCAAATAGAAGATGAGCTTACAGAATATGCTTTTGATACACTTATAAAAAAAGGTACTTATGAGCAAATAAAAAATATTAAAATAAATAAAAATCAAGAACAAATTTTAACTATCATTAATCGTTTTAAAAACCAAGAATTAAAACTAAATTTAGCTGAATTTGAAGTATTAATTGATAGACCAGATTTAAATGAAAAAGAATACTTGCAAATTGCAAAATCAAGCACTAAATCTTTAAGCCCTGATGCAATTTTAAATATTTTTAAAAAAATAAAGGATAAAAATAATGAAGCTTTAAGAGCATATTTATATCTTTTAGCTAATTTTTCTATGTTTGATGAACTATTAAGTGAGATTAGAAATGATGAAAAAAGATTTAGTGATTTTTCCAATATTCTTTTATTAAGAGAGCATCATAAAAAATTTGATCTTGATAAATTAATTATATGATTGATTTTAACAATAAGCCTTTATTTTTAGCTCCTATGGCAGGATTTTCAGACTTGCCATTTAGAAATGTTGTCAAAAAATTTGGCGCTGATGTGACCATTAGCGAAATGATAAGCTCTAATGCTTTAGTATATGAAAATAAAAAAACTCTACATATGCTTAAAAAAGCAGAACTTGAAAAACCTTATATAGTTCAAATTGCAGGGAGTGATACTGAAATTATCAAAAAAGCTGTTTTAATATTAAATGAAATCGACTTTATTGATGGAATTGATTTTAATTGTGGATGTCCAGTCAATAAAGTTGTAAAACAATGTGCAGGTAGTGCTTTGCTAAAAAATTTAGACCTTTTTAAAAAACTTGTTGCAACCATTAAAGAATACAATAAAAAATCTCTAACTAGTGTTAAATTTCGTCTAGGATTTGATGAAAAATATCCTGAAAAAATGGCCAAAATTTGCGAAGAACTTGAGGTAAATTTTATAAGCATTCACGGACGTACAAGAAAAGCACTCTATAGTGGGAATGCAGATTATGGATCTATAGCTTATACCAAAAGTCAAGTAAAAATCCCAGTGATTGCAAATGGTGATATCAATGCTTTAAATGCTAATGAAGTATTTAACATTACAAAATGTGATGGCTTGATGATAGGTAGAGCAAGTATCGGAAATCCTTGGATTTTTTATGAAATTAAAGAAAGAAAAAAAATAGATAAAACCTTGAAAAAAGAGATTATTTTATTTCACTTTGATGAGATTATCAAACATTATGGAAATTTAGGAGTAAATATCTTTAAAAAACACCTACACGAATACTCTAAAACATATAAGAATGCTTGTGCATTTAGAGCAGAAATTAATCACTATACTAAAACTTCAGAAATGAGAAATAGCATAGAAAATTTTTTCTAATTTTTATCTTTATACGCCTCTAAAGCTAGCAAACTTAAATTTTCAAACAACTCTTTATCATTATCAATACTATCTTTAATAGCTGCACTTAAATATTTCATAAATAAGTCATTTTTCATTCCGCCAAATAAAGGACTATAGAGCTCTTTTGAAATCAAAGTCAAAGCCATAATATTAATAAGCTTAGTAGATTTTATAAGAGGAATATTTTCTATAATTTCTTCGATTTGTTTTTTTTGCAAGCTACAATCTTTAGCAAAATCAATTTTCTTTTGATCTTGTTTTAATTCTTCAAATTTTTCTTTTATAAGATTTAAAAGATTTTGATATTCAAATAATCTATCATCTTGAATTTCTAATATATCATTTTTTTGTTCTTTATTTTTAACAAAATCTAAATTATTTTTAGCTTTAATATTTTTTGCATTATCATTAAGATCAATATTAACTTTAAATCTAGGTTCTATAGCAATTTCTAGTTCATTATGTCTTGGTATATCCTCTATTTTAAGCTTAGCTTCTGTGCTTTCATTATTTATATCATTAATATCTACAAAACGAAAATTTAAATTTCCTATTTTAAAAGTATCTCCTTTATTAATAATCACATCAAAACCACTTTGCAATTTTGAAAAAGATTCATTATAAAAAATTAAAGCATCATCAATAGGACAAATCGTAAAAAATCCTTCCTCAAATTTAATTTGTGCGTGTTTATCTTTAATTTGTTTTTTTAAATCTTGCACACTAAAAGAACACTCAGGATCAGAGCCTATAATTCCTCCATTTTCATCAAAAATATATACTCTATTTTTGCTCAAGCTATCTTCAATATTTTCAAGTAAAATTCCAATCTTTTCCATCCTTCACCCCCTTATGCTTTTAATCACTCTAAAATCATCTAATATCTTTACAATATCACTAACACTAGCCCCACTTATTAACATAAAATCAAAATATCTATCTTTATTATTATCAAATAAAATACTATAGGTGTTATTATCTATATAATTTGCTTCTTTTAATAATTTATACCAAGCCCATTCTCCTTTATAATTTTTATTATAATTTATATTTGTATTATTAAAAGAATAAGCATTTAAGCTTAAAATAGTAGAAGTATTAAACTGATCTCCAATAATTTGCAAATTCGTTTTTAAAGTATGATCATATCTTATTTTATAAGAATTATAAGAAAGTTCTATAAAAGAAAAACTAGAACTTAAATCTAAACTTTTTAACATAAAATTAATTTTTACATTATCATTTAAATCAAGCATTAAATTTGAAAGTATATAAGATTTTGAAAGAAAAGTTAAAAATTCCTTAGAAAAAGCAAATCTCTTAGCAAAACTTTCTTTGATAAAATACTCATTTTTCTTTCTAATTAAAACATTATTTAAGTATTTTTCATAAAACTGATTTAAAGTTCCATTTTTACCAAAAAATTCTTTAAAAGCATCTATACTTAAATCATCATTAGAATTATTATTAAAAGGATAAAATGGGGCTATATTATTTATAAAAGGGGAATAAACCTCATTAAACCAAGCATTATTAAGTAATAAAAACCCATAATCTTGCAAAAATCCATAAGAATAAGAAGCAAGTAAAGAATAATATCTTTGCAAACTAGGTGGTAATTTTTTAGTATGGGTTAAAAATACATCAAATACATCATTTGCTTCTTTGTTTTTATTAAAAATATAATTTATTTTTTCTTGAGTATTTAAATCATCGTTAGTAAAACTAGAAATTTTATTAATCAAGGAATTTAAATCCTCGCTTATAATATCCATAATATTATTTATATTATTGGTATTATTTGTATTTAAAATATTATCTATTAAGCCTTTATTATCTAAAAGAGTATGATAAGCACTAAAATAATTACTCACACTCATAAAAGCTGTTTTAATTTCACTGGCATTAATACCTAAATTATAAGCCTCGCTTAACAATAAAGCATCATTTAAATTAGTATTAGTATTTATAATTTGAATTAAAGCTTTTATAGGATTTTCTTTACTTGCTAAGATATTTAAACTATCAAGTAAGGCTTCTTTTGAAGTATATCTTTGAGGAGCAAGATTTAAAAGTAAATTTTTGTATTGTTCTTTATATTGTTCTAAATATAATTTAATAATATTTAAAATAATAAAATTTTTACTTTCTTTTTTTGAATTTAAACCATCAAATACCCAATCATCTATATTTATAGCTTGATTAATGCTTTGATTAATATTTCTTAAAAAAGCTATCAATGCTTTTTTATTATAAGATAAATCTACATTAATGCTTTTATTTGCAAAAATATTTTCTAAAGGAAAACCTAACTCATCTTTAAGATTGTAATTTTGTTCTTTTTGATTTGTAGTTAAGAAATTAAGTAAAAAATAAATTCTTTGAAATTTATTTATTTTATTAAGTTTTAAAAAGGCTTCATTGATACTTTGTTTATTTTCTAAAAACTCATTTAGGTCAATCTTTTTAAGAGTATCAACCCTATTTAAGAAATTTTCTTTTGAAAGTTCATATTTATTTAAAAAGATCCAATTTTTATCAATCCATTTTTTTAGCAATTCTTTATTAAGAGCATTTTCTTTAAATAAAGATCTATACATATATAAAGTTTCAACTAAAATTTTAGGATCATTTTGAGTTTGTAAAATATTTTCCATTTCTTTAATTAGAGTATTTTCAAGTATGCTTTCATTGAGTTTATAATAAAAATCTAAAATAGGCGTAAAAGCTTTATAAGAGATATTTAAATTAAAATATTCTAAAAAAGAAGTTTTATTGTTAAATTCAGAATAAGAACTTAATATACTTTTTAAATTAGCAAGCAACTTAGCTTTTTGTAAAATATCTAAATGCTTATAATCTGAATCTGCTAACAAGGTATTGATTTGATTTAAAACATTATTAGCTTTTTGTTGTTCTTTATTACTAGTTTCAATAAAATAAGAAGATAAAAAATAAGAACAAATAAATAAAGCTAATATTAAAAATAAAAAACTAAATCTTTTAAATAAATTCTTTAAAGTCAATTGGCTTAAAAAATAATCTTTAAAAATAATATCTTCAAATAAAGATTTGATAAAATAACTTTGTTTATTTACAAGACGCATTGAGTGTGCTAAAGGTTTTTTTATATCATATTTTTCACATACAGCATCAAGTAAAAAATTTCTTGGAATATTTTCTTGATAAGCACTAATAAAATATACTCCTCTTAAATAAGAATTATTTTTAAAAGTATCCTTACTTTGAATTTGTAAAATAAAATCTTTAATTAAGGCGAGTAAATTATCAAATTGTTTTAAAAAAAGATAAATCTTGTTTTTTTCTTCTAAGGAATAAATAAATTGATTTTTATTCATAAAAGCATAGAGTAAAGCAGAACTTAATTCTTTAAAATCTTTATCTAAATTTATTTCATTTATTTCTTCTAAAAAACTAATACCTAAGGCTTTATTTGAAATTGTCTCATTAAAAATTGCAAAATATTCTCTCATACCTAATAAAAGATCAATTTTTGAAAAAACTATATAAATAGGCAATTTTAAGTCTAAAATATCCTCAATCTCATTAATTCTTTTTCCAAGATAATGTAAAAGATTTTTCGAATACTCTTTAGTATTGCTTAAAAAAGCTTGAGTATCTATTACTAAAACAACACCATTTAATTTATTGTAAAAAAATTTTCTATTTAAAAAAAATAAAAAATTTTGCCAAATATTTTGCTTGATTAAAAATTCTTTATTTTTAACAAGATCATCTTCTGGCAATTCATCACTTCTTAAAGGCTTAAAAAGCTCTTCTTGAGAAAAATATTTTCCTTCAGTATCAAGCAAAGCACCTTTTTTTGAAACATAAAGAGCAAAATTATTGGTTGATTGATGTAATTTTTTATAAGAATTTAAACTATCACTTAAAGGATATTCCATATTAGAATAATTGATTAAAGAACTTTTTCCAGCACTCTCTTTTCCTATTATTATAATTAAAGGGAGTTTTTTAATTTTTAAATTTTTAAAAGTATTTTTTGCATTCTTTAATATAATAAAAAAATTTCTTTTAGCTCTATATAAAAAAATACTAGCTTCTTTTTTTAATCTTTTAAATTTTAATCTTTTTTCATCTTTTAGAGAAAACAACAATTTCATTAAAGGTTTTAATAAAAAAAATAAAAAAATGATTACCCAAGTTATAGCAATAATAATTATTCTTAAAAAAGCATCACTAAAAATATAAAAATCATTAAAGGCTATTAAAGAACCCCAAAAATAAAACAAAAAACTAAGTATCAATAAAGAGATTGAAAAAATTATAAGCATAAACCATTTAGATTTTAAAAATAATATCAGTTTTTCAAACATAAACTATCCTAAAAGGTAATTTTGTAACATTTTATAAAATTTTTACACAATTTATAATAAAGTATAAAAAATATTGCTAGAATAATAAGTATTAGATTTAAAGGAGTTATTATGGCACAACCAGCATATATAAAAATAGAAGGCTCTACCCAAGGACTTATTTCAAGTGGCGCCTCTACTGAAGCAAGTATAGGCAATCGCTATCAAGCAGGTCATGAGGATGAAATTATGGCTCAAGAAATCTCTCACGTAGTAACAGTGCCTGTTGATCAACAAAGCGGACAACCTTCAGGACAAAGAGTACATAAGCCCTTTAGTTTTACTTGCTCTTTAAACAAAGCTGTTCCATTACTTTATAATGCCTTAACTAGCGGTGAAAGACTTCCTAATGTTGAAGTGCATTGGTTTAGAACTTCAACAAGTGGAGGACAAGAGCATTTTTTTACAACCAAATTAGAAGATGCAATTATTACAGATATTACCCTTATTATGCCAAATGCTCAAGATCCAAATAATCATAATAAAACTGAACTTTTTAAAGTTTCACTCAATTATAGAAAAATTACTTGGGAACATGTAGCTGCTGGAACAAGTGGCGGGGATGATTGGAGAGAAAAAGCTTAATTAATTTAATTAAGCTTTATGCTTTGATTAAATTCATTAATTATTAAATTGATTTCTTCTTTTACTTTTAAATTATTATCATAAAGATCTATTAAAGAATACAAATAAAAAAATAAAATAAAAACAATAGGCAAAATAATAAGAGTTTTTTTAAGATATAATCTTTTAAATTTCTGATAAATATTTTCTTTAATTTTATTTTCGTAAGCTTTAGTAAAAACTAATTGTTCATCTACATTAAACAACGGGGTTAAACTTGAACTTATATTATTTAAAAAATTAATTATTTTTTCTTTAACATTTTCATCATTTGAATATTTTCCTTGATAACCCAAAACCAAAAGTGCATAAATAAATTCAAGATAATCTTTATTTTTTAAAGGATCACTTAACCAATTTAAAGCTATATCATAAAAATTATTTCCGCCTAAAGCTTCATCAAATAAACTAATAGTTAAAGTATTATTTGCCCAAGAACTATTAATAAAAATACTATTTTTCATAAGCATCTCATCAATAAAAACACAAAGACAATATCTTAATTTAACTATATCTTTTTCCTCATATTCTTTACAAGCACCAAGTTTTAAACTCCAAGCTAAAATATCATTAATTAAATCATCTTTAAGATTTTGTATAAGATTTAAATCAATAGAATTCAATTTAGATAATCTAAAAACAAGTAATAAAAGCTCTAAAGAATAATCAATTACTTTATTGTTTTCAAGTCCTTTAAAATTTGAGCTTAAAATCAAACTTAATTCTTTTTCTTGCATTTTTTTGCCTTAAAAAAGAGCCCACATTTTAATATCGGCTTCTTTAATATTGTTAGTTAAATAAATGCTTATTACATTTTCGCCTTTAAAATCTTTAAATAGTTTATCCTCTTTATCTAATTTATAATAAACATAACCATTTAAATAAGGAATATTAGAAGGAATATTTGGAATTTGTTCTATATTTAAACCTTTTAACTGAGTTGCAACAATTTCTTTAATTTTGCTTTGAGTATAAATTTTACTTTGGGATTTAAAATTACGCAATAAATATTCATAACCAACGCTAGAATGCACTGCTAAATAAAGTTCACCCTGCTCTAAAATTGACTCATTATCAAATAATAAATCATAAAAACCATTGCCATTATTTATAAGTTTAGCCATAGTATATTTAGGAGAAGTGATTTTTGAAAATAAAACTCTTATATGATTAATAAGTGTAATAAAAGTAGAGCTTAAATCATTATGATTATAAGCTATAAATTCTAATTCTTCTTCATTGCTTAAAGCATATAATTCCCCTTGAAATTCTATAAGTTTCTCATATAAAAATTCAGGATGAATTTTTTCTTTATTATTGATATAAGAAAAGATTAAATACCATTTTTTTAAAAGATTTAAAGTTAAATAAGTGCTAAAATCTAAAGTATTTTTAGTTTTATCTATGCTTTTAAAGATATTTTTAAAAGTGATTTTGTGCTGATTAATTGCATAAAGGATTTGATTTAAAAAAGATTTGATAATATTTATTTTATTTAAATTAAGACAAGTTGGAATAAAATCTTCATCAAGCTCTATATTTTTATGCGCTGAAATATTTTTAATTTTACAAATAGGAATTTCAAGTTCATTAGCATTTGCATTTCCTAAAATGCCTAATTTTAATCTTAAACTAGCAAGTGCTATATTCATTTTATCTTGTGTAAAAGTAGAATTTCTTATATCCTCATCTTCTTCAAAATCTTTAAATTCATTATTACCATCATAAATTTTAGAAGCTATAATACTTCTTATAGTTTTATATTTAAGTTCTAAATCATTATTAAGAGCAATATCAGCCAAAGCTTCATTGGTTAAAGAAGTTTTTAAAACTATAATAGGACTATTTAAAGTATTAAAATCAAGCTCTAATGGCTCTGGTAAAATATCTTGCATTGGTGCATCAAAAATACTTCCATCACGTGTAATACCAGATACTTTTTTTAGAGCAATTTTTCCAAATTCTAACATCTCTTTATCAAATTCTAAATCAATAACACCATATAAAGCATTAAAAAGATGGATTGTTTTTGTATTGATATTGCGCTCTATATACCTTTCTTGTTGCTCAAAATGAATTTTATCTATACTTAAACCATTAAACCAAACAACCTTTAATTTATCTGCCATTTTCTTTTCCTAAAGCTTTTTAATACCTTCTTTATTAATTTCAAAAATAAGAAGTTTATTTTTTCCAAAACCTTTAGCTTCTTTAGTGCTTGAATAAATTTTAGAAATTGTGCCATTAGTATATAAAACAAGCACTCCTATAAAAGGGGTTTCATCATCTTTCACCTCAAGAGCTAAAGTTTGCTCTTTAGGAGCTAATTGAAGTCTTAAAGAATCAATTTTATCTTTGGAAAGTATTTGATCTTGGCTTATTAAATCAGCATTATTGCTTTCTTTAAATTTAGTAATATCTTTTAACTGATAAATAATTATTGTAAGAGGAACATCATCAAAACGTTTATTTAAATTGGAATTTTCTTGATTAATTATTTTTATACCTATAGTGCTTGAACAAGCATTAAACAGTAAAAAGCATAAAGTTAAAAAGATTTTTTTATGCATTTTTCTTTATCCTTTAAGATTTAAAGCAAGTAAATTAACATAATATTTTTTAAATTTTAATTATAATTATAAAAGTTAATAGAATTTGGAGCATAGATGACTTTTTCAAAAAATATAAATACCAATTTTACGCAAGAAGAATATTATGAACTCCTAGAAGATCAAATGTCTAAATACCAAACTCTAAATCATGAAAATATTCAATGGGACAAAGTTTATGAATACGCACTTAATCTTTTAAAAAGCAAAACAATTGATATTAAAATTTGCAATTATTTTTCTTTAGCTTGCTTATATCTTGACGATATGAAAGCTTATGAAAATTTATTAAAATTGTTTAAGCATTTAAAAACTTTATTAAATTCTAATACACTAACACAAGATGAAAAAATATTAAATTCTTACAAAAAAAGATTAGAAAATATTATAAAAAATTTTATAAATAATTTTAATAATAAAAAATTAAATATTAGCTCTAGCATAGCTTTAGAATTTAATGAAACATTTAAAGAATTAGAAAAAAGTTTATTTACTTCTTTTATAGCATTAAATATACAAGAAGATAAAATACAAGATAATCAAGATAAAAAAATTAATTCTAATAATGAAGAAATAAAAAAAGAAAATATTGAATTTTTAAATAATAGAGCTTATAAAACTTATTTTAATGATTTAGCTTTTAAACTTTTAGCAAATAATATTGACAATTTAAGAGCTTATGCATTATTTATCGAAGCTTGTTGGGGAAAAATTGAATATTTACCCTCTCATCAAAATTTTATCACATTGATTGAAAGTCCTAATAAAAATTTAGAAGAACTTTTACTTAAAGAATCGTCTAATCTTTTAGAACATATTAAACTTTTTATGTCTCATCTTGCTTTAAATCCTTTTTGGTTTGAAGGATTTAAAATGTTTTGTGAAATGTTAAAAAAGCATAAAAAACACAATATAGCAAATTTTTTATGTTCTTTAATTTATGATTTTATCAATCGCTTTAAAGAGCTTTTAAAGCTTAAATTTAGTGATAATACTCCTTTTTGCGAAGAAAAATTATTAAATTATTTTTTTAATAAAGAAGAAAATACAAAAACTAATACATCTAAAATACAAAAAGATTTAAATCAAAGTCTTATGGATATTGATAAAAATTATGATGATTCTTTATTTACAAATTTTAATTCTTTAATTAAAATGGCTGAGCTTTTTGAAGAAAAAGGTATGAAATACAATGCTAAAATTCTTTATATGCAAATTAAAGATTTAATGGAAAAAAAGCTTTTAAAAGATTATTTAGATAAAGAATATGAAAAAATAAAACTAAAAACTCTTAATTAGCTAATATTTATTTTTAATTGTTTATAATATTTTAAATTTAAATTAAAGGATAATTAATGTCTGAGGGATCAAATGCTCCAAAAGAGCGTATTAATATTACTTATAAAGCTAAAACAAATGGACAAAATGCTGATGTTGAATTGCCTTTAAAATTAATGATAATGTCTGATTTAACTGCAAGTAAAAATAAAAAGAATTTAGAAGAAAGAGAAATACTTTCTATTAATAAGAACAATTTTGATCAAGTGATGCAAAAATTAAATATTAATACCACATTTAGTGTAAAAAATACTCTAAGCAATGATAATGAAAGTGAATTAAATATTAATCTCAATATTTCCAATATGAAAGACTTCTCTCCTGATAATATTATAAAGCAAGTTCCAGAGCTTAATAAACTCTTGCAATTAAGAGAAGCTTTAATGGCATTAAAAGGACCTATGGGAAATATACCTGATTTTAGAAAAGCTCTTTTAGAAGCTTTAATGGATAAAAGCTCAAAAGAACAATTACTTTTAGAAATCAAAGAAGAAAAGGAATAAGATGCAAGATAAAACACTCACACCTTCCATAATTGATACTATTATGGAAAAAACAAAATATAATAAAAATGATGAGAGTTATGCTATAGCAAAAAAAGGTGTTGCTGAGTTTATATCTAGCATTGTTCAAAATGATAATGTTGAAGATAAAATTAATAAATTTGTTCTAGATGAAATGATTGCAAGGATTGATACTTTACTTTCTGAGCAAATGGATGAAATTTTACATCATAAAGAATTTCAAAAATTAGAATCTACTTGGAGAGGAATTTTATTTTTAGTTCAAAGAACTGATTTTAATGAAAACATTAAAATTGATTTGTTTGATATAAGCAAAGAAGAAGCTTTAGAAGATTTTGAGAATAATCTTGATATTACACAAAGCATAGTTTATAAAAATATTTATTCTGCTGAGTATGGACAATTTGGAGGAGAGCCTGTTGGTGCTATTATAGGAGATTATGAATTAAGCACAAGCAGTTCTGATATGAATTTTTTAAATAAAATGTCTTCTATTGCTGCAATGAGTCATTCTCCTTTTATCACTTCCTTATCTGCTTCTTTTTTTGGGCTTGAAAATTATGCAGAATTGGCTAATGTTAAAGATTTAAAAAGTTTGCTTGAAGGACCTCAATATACTAGATGGCATACTTTTAGAGAAAATGAGGATGCTAAATATGCAGGCTTACTTGTAACAAGATTTTTAACAAGAAGCCCTTATGATGATAAAGAAAATCCTATTAAAAGTTTTAATTACAAAGAAAATATCCACGCCTCACACGAACATTTATTATGGGGTAATTCAGCCTATGCTTTTGCTACAAGGTTAAGTGAAAGTTTTGCAAAGTATAGATGGTGCGGAAGTATTATAGGACCAAAAAGTGGAGGAAGTGTAAAAGATTTACCTACTTATTTTTATGAAAGTTTTGGGACACTTGAAGCTAAAATTCCAACAGAAGTATTAATTACAGATAGAAGAGAATTTGAACTTGCAGAAAATGGTTTTATAGCTTTAACTTTAAGAAGAGATACAAATAACGCAGCTTTTTTCTCTGCAAATTCAGCCCTAAAACCTAAAGTATTTGCTAATACTCAAGAAGGTAAAGAAGCTGAGATGAATTATCGCTTAGGAGCTCAACTTCCTTATATTTTTCTTATCTCAAGACTTGCTCATTATCTTAAAGTTTTACAAAGAGAAGAAATTGGAAGCTGGAAAGAAAGAAGCGATATTGAAAATGGACTTAATGAGTGGATAAGACAATATGTATCAGATCAAGAAAATCCGCCTGCTGAAGTAAGAAGTAAAAGACCTTTTAGAGCAGCTAGCATCAAAGTTGAAAATGTAGCAGGAGAAGTAGGCTGGTATAAAATAAATCTTAGCGTACGTCCTCATTTTAAATATATGGGTGGTAATTTTGAACTTTCTTTAGTAGGAAAGCTTGATAAAGAATAATTAATGTCTTTTTTAGATAAAATTATTCACAATCTTGATGAACAAAATTCTAAAGCTTTTATAGAAAATAAATACGAAGATATTAAAAATAATATAAAAGCTTTACTTAATACCAAACTTGATGATTGTCTAAGTCTAAATGATTTGGGCATTAATACAGATTTAAATTTAAGTGCTAATGAACTTTCTTCTAATATGGCTAAAGAAATAAATTATTTAATTTCCAAATATGAAAAAAGAATAAAAATTATATCTATTAATTATGATTATTCCTTAAGTCCTTGGCAACTTAGTTTTATTTTAAAATGCATTGATGAAGAGATGAAAGAAATTAATTATGAAATTATTTTTAAAAATAATCGTTATTATGAGGTTTTTTGATGGATAAAGAAAATATTTTTTATTATCAAAAAGAACTTGATTATTTACATAAAAGAAAAGATCTTATTTTAGAATTTTATCCTAAATTAGCTCCTTTTTTAGATAATAATTCTAAAGATCCTGATGTAGAAAGAATTATTGAAAATCTTGCTATTTTAACTTCAAGAATTCACAAAGAATTAGATGAAAACATTCCTTATATAGCGCAGTCTTTAATCAATATACTTTCTCCAAATTATACAAATCCTTTACCATCTTTATGCTTGCAAGAATTTGCTTTTGAAAAAGATGCTAAAGAAAATAAAATTTTAATTCCTAAATCAAGCATACTTAAAGCCAAACCTATAGATAAAATCGAATGCGAATTTAAAACTGCTTATGATGTTTATCTTTATCCTTTAGAGATTGAAGAAGTTTCTTTAAATAATGAAAAAAAATATCATAGTATGGATATAAAAATAAAAATCAATAAAGACAATACAAAGCTAAGTGATTTAAATTTAGAAAGAATTAATCTTTATCTTGGAGATGAAATTTATGTCTCAACCACTTTGCTTTTATATATTCATCTTTATCTTAAAGAATTTAGTATTATCTTAGAAAATAATGAAGAAATTAAATTAAATCCTCATCAAATTAAAACTATGGGTTTTAATAGTGATGAAAGTATTATTAAATATAATGATTTGGGTTTTGAGGCGTTTTCATTATTAAGAGAATATTTTTTTATTCCTCAAAAATTCAATTTCATTGGTATTGATAATTTAAGTATTTTCAATAATATATCAGATTTAAGTTTTACTTTGCGTTTTAAATTCTTAAAAGCTTTGCCTAAAGAATGCATACCAAGAGCTCATATGTTTTCTTTAGCAACAAGCCCTATTATTAATATTTTTGAAAAAAGTGCTGAACCTATTATTAATGATCATACTAAAGATGCTTATAAAATATTTATAGATAGAATCAATCAAGATGCCTATGAGCTTATAGAAGTAACACAAGTAAAAGCTCATAGTAATATAGGTGAAGTAAAAATGCTAAAAAACTATAATAGTTTTGAAAGATTTTCTATGCAAAATAAAGATAATTTTTATTATGTAAGTTCTAAATTTGATTCTAAAAATAATTCTTTTAAAGAAATCTCTTTTTTTACTCATAATGAAAATTTTATAGAAACAATAAGCATTAATACTTTATGTTCTAATAAAAATTTACCCTTAAAATTAAAAATAGCAGATATTAATCATTTAAAAGATTTTAAAAATATTAAAACAAAAAATATTACTCTTCCAAGTGCTTTAAAAGAAGTTAAAGTAGATGGAACTTTACTTTATAAATTAGTAGCATTGCTTTCTTTTAATTATCAAAGCTTATTGAGTAAAGATAGTTTTTTAGCTATCTTAAATGCTTATAGTTTTATGGATGATAAAGAAAATAAAAATATATGTGAGCTTTTAGAAAAAGCTATTATAGATATAAAAGCAAAAACTATTTATTCTTCTTATCATTTTAGCAAAAGAGGAACTTTATGTATTATAGATATAGATGATTCTTGTTTTTATTCTTTAGGGGATATTTATAGATTAGGTTTAGTTTTATCTAAATTCTTTAGTTCTTTTACAAGTATTAATTCTTTTTTTAAATTAAAAATCAAATGTTTAAAAAGTGAAGATATTTTTACCTATCCTATTGTAAATGGTAATAAGGAGTTGATGTGAGAGATGAGTTTTTAGGGTGTGAGTTTTATAGTGCAATTAGAAAACTCCTTAAAACTTATAATAAAAAAGATATTTTCTTAAGAGCAAATCCTAGTTTAAAGCATCCTAATAAAGAAATTGAAGCTATTAAATTCAATAAAAAAAATCAACAAGTTTTAATTGAAATAATAGTTAATTTTATGGGATTACAAGGAAGCACCTCTCAATTACCAAGCTATATGTTAGATAAACTATCAAGAAGCCAAAATAGCTCAGAATGGACCTTATTTTTTGATTTCTTTAATCATTATATATTATGGCTATTTTTTGAAAGTAAAAATTTAAGAAATTATGCAAGATCTTTTAAGGAAGATTTTAGTGATACTTTATCTAAAGTACTATTCTCTTTGCTTGGAATTGAAAACAATAATATTGCCAAAAAATACTTACAATTTGCTCCTTTACTCTTAAGTTTTAGACGCCCAAAATATTATATTGAAAAAGCTTTAGAGAATAATTTTAATTTATATAATAAAATAAGCATTATAGAAAATATTCCTCATCAAATTATAATTCCATCATATGAAAAAAATAAATTAGGTTTTAAAAATAATATTTTAGGAAATAATTTCATTCTAGGAGAAAAAATTACATCTTATAATAGTAAAATAGCTGTTTATATAAAAAATATAGAATACGAACAAGCTTTAAATTTTTTCCCAGGAAAAAAATTTCATCAAGAACTAAAAGAAAGTATCATTTTTTTAACCAATAATGAATTTAATACAGATTTATATTTAAAAATTAAATATAATAAAAAAATGGGCTTTACTTTAGGGGATAAAAGTTCTGCAAAGCTTGGCTTAGCAAAAGTATTAAAAAGTCCTAAAAACTCTTATAGTTTTGTACATATTAAATTATAATTTTTTAAATTTGTCTTATAAAATAAAAACTACAATAAGCTTAAAAATCATATTAAATCAAATAAAAGATGATTTATAGACTTTAATTTTATTTTGTATAAAGAAGCAAATTTGAAAGATAAAGACTTTGTTTTATTTACGTTTTTAAATATAATGCAAAACTTATCGAATAAATCAATATATCTAAATTTTTAGTATTTAAATTTAAATATCTACGAATATCAAAAAACAAAGAAGAAAAGAGTATATGTTGAAAATAATGTAATAAAATATAAATGGGAAAATCATTAAATAACCAATGAAAATTATCTTAAGTACTAAAGTTTTGATGATGTAAAATTAAACAGATACTTTGATAGAATATATAGACTAGAAAATTATAAAATTGTATTTATCACAATTATTTA
>NZ_JAENKS010000128.1:0-446 GCF_016598975.1 Campylobacter sp. 2018MI34 | reverse complement strand
ATGTATGCCTTGGCGACGTCGTCATGCCCCTGGTCCATGAGCGTCTTCTCGACGAGATCCTGGATGGTCTCAACGTCCGGGGTCTCCTCGCCCATCTCGCTCAGCCGAGACATGACCTCCAAGGCAACCTCAGATGCATGCAACTCGGAGGTACCCATCCCGCATGCCACGAAAGCCTTACGGACAGCCTCGACGATCTTCGTCGAGTCGAAGCGGATCACCCTGCCGTCACGTTTGCGAATGGACGTCGGTACTGCGCGTTGCTGACTAATGGTCTGGTCGTCTGGTTGAACGATCGTCGACATGCTCACTCCTCGAAGCAGCGCACAGGTGGAGCATGGATAGCCCCGGGTCGTCCCGCGCGCCCGTTGTCGTACCGGGTCGTTGACCCGGGTACTGGCAGGTATTCGGACTTCAGGGCCCTCCGTCGTTAGACGGGTTCCTAC
>NZ_JAENKS010000127.1:0-446 GCF_016598975.1 Campylobacter sp. 2018MI34 | reverse complement strand
CAACACACCACCACTCACTGATTAATTAATATAACGTTTATCAGGCTAATGATAACTCTTAAGAATTACTAACCCAGTGTCGTAGATCAAAGTTGATTATCACCTGAAGCAAGTTCCGCCATCGCTAGCTCCGCAATACGCAGAGGTACCGTTGCGCTGTCCCCCTCTTGCAGAAACCAGACGGACGACAACCCACACCAGGCAACAATCCACATCAGCAAACGTTGCCGTTCAATTCTTGCGATTTCAGACACAATGTTGACTCGTTGTGTGAATGTTTCCGGCTCAATGGCAACAGGTCTGGTGGGTTCGGCAAGATCAGGGTTAGTAAAAATATTGGCGTAATCAAAGCCACGCTCGCCTAGCAGCCCTTTGGGATCGATAGCCAGCCATCCTCTCGTTCCGAAATCAAGAATATTGCCGTGGTGTAGGTCACCGTGTAATAC
>NZ_JAENKS010000126.1:0-447 GCF_016598975.1 Campylobacter sp. 2018MI34 | reverse complement strand
GTATTACGCCTGAGGATTTCGCTAATATTTCTTCTATATTCTTCATATCATATTTAATCTTTCAAATTCCGAGTAGCATTGGCTTGCAAAAACTTGGCGCAAGAAAATGGATTAGTTCCATTATTATCGGCTGGGGAGCGGTAACTGGGCTGATTTTTTTTGCTAAAGATACTCAACATATTTTGCTGGCTCGCATTTTTTTGGGGGTATTTGAAGCTGGCTTTTTCCCGGGCATGGTTTATTATCTTGCATGCTGGTTCCCGGCTCGTGAACGCGGAAAAGTCAATAGTTTCTTCATGTTATCGATTGCTGTAGCATCGGTATTGGCTGCACCGATGTCTGGTTGGATCATCGAGCATTTGAATACCCCGGATTATGAAGGCTGGCGCTGGCTTTTTGCTATTGAAGGTATCCCAACCGTATTCCTTGGCATCCTGACATTTTATT
>NZ_JAENKS010000125.1:0-448 GCF_016598975.1 Campylobacter sp. 2018MI34 | reverse complement strand
GCCATGCACTGCGCGCAGATGCAATACGGAATCCGCTGCAACTCCGTGCATCCGGGCTACATCGACACGCCGATGATCGCCCCTCGCCTGTCCGGCACGATCGACAACATGACCGGCCGGCAATGGCTCGAGGCGCTCCATCCGCTCGGCCGGCTCGGCCATGCGGAGGAGGTCGCCGACATGATCCTCTTCCTGCTGTCCGACGAGTCGACCTTCTCGACCGGCTCGGAGTTCGTCTGCGACGGCGGGCTGACGGCGTAGAGAAGTTAGGCCCGATCAAGCCACCGCTCCTGTCAGACGCGAGAGGCTGGGAAACGGCAAGCAGCGCGGCCGCTTCATCTGATTGAAGATCATGATCTGCAACTTGGACACGGCTCTATTGCGGCCTTCCCCCTCCGTCGCATCGACGGCGCGGTCTCCCCCCGTATGACGCAGGGCCGTCCGGGGA
>NZ_JAENKS010000124.1:0-449 GCF_016598975.1 Campylobacter sp. 2018MI34 | reverse complement strand
GGCCGTGAGGCATCGCCAGGCCTGGCGCAATCACAAAGTACGGGCCAAACTGCTCAACGCCATCAAGGATGGCCTGGTAGTAGCGTGGTTCAACCACATCAGCCTTAACCAGCAGATCCACGCCAAGCTTTACCGCTTCCTGCCAGGTGCTGGCCTCGGCCTGTAAAAGGATGGAATTATTGTTTGCCAGCGAATCACGTAGTTCCATGGTGCGTCCTTACTTCACGTCCTGTGGGAAATGCGCTTGGATCACTTCCAGCAGTTTTGGTCCAAAATCGGCGGGAGACAGCATGTTGCGCACGCCGACAACATATTTATTGCCAGATACGGTAATCTCGCCGGCAATATGGGTAGAGGCGATGATGATATCTGCGCCGCTCAGTTCACTTTTGTATTCCCCCACGGCACAGCTGTTTACCGTATGGTCGATATTTGACTGGGTTAAAAAC
>NZ_JAENKS010000123.1:0-450 GCF_016598975.1 Campylobacter sp. 2018MI34 | reverse complement strand
AGCGATAGAGTATTCTCTGGCACCACTACCTAGAATCATTATTTTCATTGATATTCTCCTTTAATAAAACCCAAACAGCCGCTATTGTAGTTGACCCCAAAAAGTCAAAAGAAAACCGTTAGGCGATTTTTAAAGGCTGCAACTTCTCACTTCTTTCGAAATTCAAACGATGCCACAGACACGGTAAACCGCACACTCACAGTAATTAAAAATGTGTTGGATCACTAAAAATTCGCGTACCGTTTAGGCAGGAAATTATAACTTAATTTAGCTTAAAATTATGTTTTATATAAGTTTAAATTTGGTTTTTCCTGTTTTATCAAAATGTTTTCCTTGCAATATAATATCTGCTACGCTTTCCCAAACATGTTTTTCATCAATATAAACAATATCAAAAGTGTTATCACGCATTAGGGATTGATAATTAACCTTTTTAGGGGCATATTTTAC
>NZ_JAENKS010000122.1:0-450 GCF_016598975.1 Campylobacter sp. 2018MI34 | reverse complement strand
GCGGTGAACCTGCGCCAGCGCCTGTCCGAGCTGCATGAACAGCTGGGTATCCGCTTCCCGGTCTACGTGATGGTGACCAAGGCCGACCTGCTTAAAGGCTTTCGCGCCTGGTTTGCCGACTACGATAAAGCGCAGCGCGACCAGATCTGGGGCTTTACGCTGCCGTGGGAGCAAACCAAACACGCCGATTACGACCTGATGGGCAACTTCCAGCAGGAGTTTTCTCTGCTGCAGAAGCGCCTTGATGCCGGGCTGCCGGAAACCATGCTGAAAGAGCATGACGCGAAAACCCGCGCAGAAGCGTATCTCTTCCCGCAGGAGTTCGCTGCGCTGCGTCCGCTGCTTGCGGACTACCTGAGCACGGTATTCGCCCGCTCCAACTTCGAAACCGAGTTCTCTCCGCGCGGGATCTACTTCGCCAGCGGGACGCAGGAAGGCATGCCGTTCGAC
>NZ_JAENKS010000121.1:0-452 GCF_016598975.1 Campylobacter sp. 2018MI34 | reverse complement strand
ATCCCGGCCAGCGGTCCCATTAGCCCGGTTTTAATCCCGGTAATTGAGGCATCGCTGATCGGCTCGCCGCGGGTTTTCTGTTCCTCCATCGCAATGGAGATCCCCTGAATCACCGCCCCGAACGTCTGCTCTGAGTTGAAGAAGTTCAGATGGCGTTTCAGCGCTTCTACCTGTTCCTCTTTTTGCGGGTAGAGCTTTTTGATGATCGGCGTCATCGAGGCGCAGAAAATCAGGCTCTGCAAACGCTCATAGGAGCTGGAAACTTCCGCGCCCAGCCAGTAGATAAACCAGGCTTTGGTGATGTCTGCTTTGGTCAGCGTGCCGCTTTCACGCGCACGCTCCACCAGTTCATGTTGCATTACGTCGCTGCTCATCATGCTGCTCCTTCATTTTTCGCCAGACCTTTAATCAGGAAAGCCACGCAGGTACCAAAGATTGCCATCGCCATGATG
>NZ_JAENKS010000120.1:0-453 GCF_016598975.1 Campylobacter sp. 2018MI34 | reverse complement strand
CATTGAATCCATTATGGGATAGTTTTATCCGCGCGGTACAGGAAGAGGTTAAGCCTGCGCTGGGTTGTACGGAACCTATCTCTCTGGCGCTGGCGGCAGCGGTCGCATCCTCTGAGCTGGACGGCGCGGTTGAACGTATTGATGCGTGGGTCTCACCGAACCTGATGAAAAACGGCATGGGCGTTACCGTGCCGGGTACTGGAATGGTCGGGTTACCTGTCGCGGCGGCGCTGGGTGCGCTGGGGGGAAATGCCCGTGCTGGTTTAGAGGTACTGAAAGATGCGTCGCCCCAAGCGATCGCTGATGCGAAAGCGATGTTGTGCGCTGGCAAGGTCGCGGTGATGCTGCAGGAGCCTTGCGAGGATATCCTCTTTTCCCGCGCGAAGGTTTACAGCGCTGAAGGATGGGCGTGCGTGACGATTGTGGGCGGTCATACCAACATAGTCCACATCG
>NZ_JAENKS010000119.1:0-453 GCF_016598975.1 Campylobacter sp. 2018MI34 | reverse complement strand
GGGTAGCACCGCCGGCAAACAGGCGTTGCTTCTGATCCCACTTCCCGCCGAGCAGGATCAGGTCGATATCCTCCCGGTCGCTAAAATAGTGGGCGATATCCAGCGAGGTGGTGATCACCGTCAGCGGCCCCTGAAGGAAAGTGGCCACCGCCATGACCGTGCTGCCCGCATCCAGAAACAGCGTTGAACCCGCCGGTACAGACTGTGCCACCTGTTTTCCCAGCCGCTGTTTGGTGTCCGGCAGGAGCGTGTTTCTGCCCTGGCGATTCATGGCCGAGAGATTCAGCGCGATAGCGCCCCCGTGGTTCTTCTGCGCCAGCCCCTGTTTTTCGAGGTCTGTCAGATCCCGGCGAATGGTATCGGCTGAAACCTGCAGCTTTTCCGCCAACTCGGTGATACTGGCCTGTCCCTGCTTGCTGATGATCTCGAGCACATATTTTTGACGGGCGGTTT
>NZ_JAENKS010000011.1:0-51423 GCF_016598975.1 Campylobacter sp. 2018MI34 | reverse complement strand
TTTTTATTATTAACAATATTTTTAATTCCACCATTATAAATAATATCTAAAGCATTGTATGTTCTTTTGGTCAAATTTTTATCAATATTTATAGGGCTTTGATTTTGATTAAAAGCATTTAAAAAACTTAAACTAAAAAAAATTAAAAAAATAATTATTTTAAACACATCAAATCCTTTTTAAGTTTTTAAAATTATAAATATATTTCTTAAAAATTAAATAAACAAACTAATAATTAAAGATTATTAAGATTTAAAACTTTGCTCAATTTTTTAAAAATAACAACTTTGATAATTTTAAATACAAAAATTTTATAATTATAAAAAATATTTAAATTAAACAATAATGTAAAAAATTTTTAATTTTTCTGATAAAAACTAAGGCTTGTAGAGCCAAATTTCTTCACTTTTCTTAAATCAAAAATACCTAAATTTTGTGGAGTTTTAATTAAAGAATAATGCTCAATTACAATATAAATAATATTTAAGTCATTTAAGTTTTCAATTAATTTATAAACTTTTTCATAAATTCCATCAAAACCATCTCTGATATTAAAAGGAGGATCAAAATAAAGTATTAATTCTTCTTTATTTAAATCACAAACCAAGCGCGGTAAAATTTTAAAACTATCACCTTGCAAAATTATCATTTCATTGCTTATATTTTTAGCATTTTGTAAAGCTATTTGATAAGCTTTATTATCAAGTTCTATAGCATAAGCTTTTAAAGCTTCATTGCTTAAGGCTTCAGCAGCCATTAAGGCACTTCCTCCAAAAACTTCTATAAAAATTTTTTCTCTTAAAATATCTCTTAAAACATTAAATACACAAGCTTTTACTATGCTTTTTGTACTTCTTGTAGTATCAAAACTTGGTAAAAGAATTTTTTTACCTTTAAATTTACCACTCTCAATGAGAGTATAAAGTTTTTTAGAATTTTTTATTTTGAAATTTCCTTTTTTTAAATAAATACTATCCATCATTTAAAACTTGGATTAACTTATTTTTTAAATTTATAATAGATTTATCAATTTCTAATTGATAACTTTTTTTAAATTCATTAGCTATTGAATCAATTTTAGCTTCTAAAATTCTTCTTTGTTCATCTGCAATTTTTTGTGCTGCAAGTTTTAATGCCTCATCAAATTCTTTTAAAGAAGCAAAAAGCTCCTCTTTACTAAAAGGAATAGTTAAAAAAGGAGAATTCTCGCTAATGATAAACAGAGGTTTAGAACTTGGAATTTTTTCATCACAAATAATAAAATCACAATCTTTTTTCATAACCAAATAATCTTTTAAAAAAAGCTCTAAAGCTTTTTCTATAATAAGATCTTTACATTCAAGAGAAATTTTCATATTAAAGTAACCTGTAAAGAATGGTTTTTCAAAGATTCCATCTTAATACCAGCCATAAGAGCAAAAAATTCATAATGACTTAAAATATAAAAATCATCAAATTCTCTACCACTTATTTGCATTAACTTCTTAGAACAAGAATCAAGCATATAAAAATCACTTGGAGTATCAACTATTAAAAAATCACAACCAGCATCATAAGCTTGAAGTATAATATCTGCTGCCATTCTATAAGAAAGCTTTTCATCTAAATTTAAAAATTCAAAACCTGTACTTTTTTCACTATCTAAAAAGGATACAAATTTTGCCTCAAGTTTATCACTAAATTTAATATCCTTACGCGTAAATAGCCCTATATTAAAATCTTTAAAATTATATTTAATATCGCTTGGTTCTTTGAATTCATTACGAAAAGATTCTAAAATTGGATTTTTATCATTTAATAAAGTTTCATTAAAAAGTTTTGCTTTTAAAATTTCTTGTTTTAAAAAATCAATTGTCTGTTCCAAAAGTAAATTTTTAGTTTTTATATGATAGAAAATTCCCCTGCTTTCATCTTTAATAATTTTTAAAAAATTTTCTTTTTTGTTAGGATATTTTTCTATCATTTGACCTACAAAATAAAAAAAAGAATCTCCAAGATAATTAGGTAAATACTTTAAAATTTTGCTTGTATAATACAAATAATCATATTTTTCATAAATTTTTTTATCCTCTTCACTAACTAAATGTGAAATGAGCTTAAAACGATCATAAAAATCATCTTTATTAATAATAAGATCTTTTATAGCCCTTTTGGTGCTTAATGGTTCTATCTTTAGCTCATAACCCTCATCTTGTAAAATTTGACTTAAAGAAGTGTTCAATCTAAAAGGTTTATTGTTAATTAATACAAAAGCATTCTCATTTTTTTCAAATTCAAAATATATATCATCATCATTAACTTGTAAAAGCAAATCATAAAGAGAAGCAAAATTTTCATAATTATTATAAACATAAGGTTTATAATATGCCTCATAATCTTGTCTATTGTCAAATCTAAAAATTCTAAGTTCTAAATCTTTCATTTTAATTTCCTTTTTTAAATTATATAAAAATTTCTTAAAAATATCTATAAAACAAAGTGTTATTTAAAATGAAATTTTATAAAATAATTTTATGGATAAAGAGCAATTTATCATCAAAGCCTTTTTAAATTCTATAAATGGTGATGATGGCGCTATAATTGATAATTGGTGTTTTAGTAAAGATTTATTTTTTGAAGATATTCATTTTAAAAGATCTTGGATGAGTCTAGAGCAAATTGCTAGCAAAGCTATGCTTGTAAATATTTCTGATGCTATAGTAATGAATGCTAAACCAAAATATGCTCTTTTAGGACTTGCTTTACCAAAAAATTTAAGTGATATTGAAATTAAAGCTTTGCAAAAAGGATTTTTAAATACTGCTAAAAAATTTAATATAAAAATTATAGGTGGCGATACAATAAGCAATCATAAAATTGATATAAGCATTACTCTTATTTCTAAAATTTATAAAAAACCTGTTTTAAGAAAAGGTTTAAAATTAGGGGATTTGATAGCCTTTAGTGGAAATTTAGGCCAAAGCTTAAAAGGCTTAGAACTTTTAAAACAAGGTAAAAAATTAAGCCCTAATCATCGCTTTATTAAGCCTAAAATAAGAAAAGATTTTTTTTATGAAATTGCTCAAAAGCTTAGTTGTGCTATGGATATTTCAGATGGATTAAGCAAAGATTTATCACGCTTGCTTAAGATCAATAATCTAGGAATTTCTTGGTATAAAAATCTTAATTTTTATGAGTTATATAGTGGAGAAGAGTATGAAATTTTATTTGCCTTTAATCCAAAAGATGAAAACTTTATAAAACAAAGCGCTAAAAAACATAAAGTAAAGCTTAATATTTTTGGTAAAGCTGTGAAAGGAAAATATGAATTTATTGGAAAAGAACACCACTTTTAAACCTCTTTATAGTTTAAAACATAGTGCAATTAATGTTTATTTTAGTAAAAATAGCGATGATTTTGTTGTAAGAGAAAAACCTCTTTATGAATTTTCCAATCAAGGTGAACATTTAATTATGCACATTTGCAAAAAAGATTTAAGCACAAATGAGGCTTTGCAAATTTTAAGTGAAACAAGCGGGATTAAAATAAGAGATTTCGGCTACGCAGGCCTTAAGGATAAACAAGGCTTTACTTTTCAATATGTTTCTGTACTTAAAAAATTTCAAGAACGCTTTAATAATTTTTCTCATCCAAAATTAAAAATTTTAGAATATTTCACTCATCATAATAAATTAAAAATAGGTCATTTAAAAGGTAATTCTTTTTTTATACGTTTAAAAAAAGTTTCTCCTAGCAATGCTTTAAAACTCAAAGAAGTTTTTACTACACTAAATTCACAAGGTTTTGCAAATTATTTTGGTTATCAACGCTTTGGAAAATTTGGAGATAATTATTTAGAAGGAATTGAAATTTTAAAAGGCAAAAAAGTAAAAAATCCAAAACTTAAAAATTTTTTAATTTCAGCTCTTCAAAGTGAATTTTTCAATCGTTATCTTAGCAAAAGAATAGAATTCTCTCATTTTATTAAAGATTTTAATATTAAAGAATTAATGCAACTTTATCCTTTAAGTAAAGAAGAATTGCAAATTCTTAAAAAACAAAAAAATTTTTTTAAAATTTTAAAAGGAGATGTACTGGGACATTATCCTTATGGAAAATGCTTTATTTGCGAAGATTTAATTCAAGAGCAGGAAAGATTTTTAAAAAGAGATATTTCTGCCTTAGGTTTATTGGTAGGTAAAAAAGCTTTTGAAAGCTTAGGTTTTGTTAAAGAATTAGAAGATGAAATTTTCAAAGAACTTTTAGAATTTAAACAGCAATTGCAAGGATCTAGACGTTTTATGTGGAGTTATATGGAAAATGCAAAATTTCATTATAATGAAGAAAAAGCTCATATTGTTTTAGAATTTTTTCTTCAAAAAGGATCTTATGCTACAACTGTTTTAGAAGAGCTTTTGCATACTAATTTAAAACTTGATTGTTGATTTTATTTATTATATTGCTTGTGCTAAAACCTTCTTCAAAATCAATTAACTCAACTTTTGAAACTAATTTTTCTCCTATAACTTCTTTATTTTGATAATCAGCTCCCTTAACTAAAACATCAGGCTTTAAAAATGATATCAATTCTAAAGGTGTATCCTCATCAAAAATCACAACAAAATCTACAAAATAAAAAGCTGCTAACATACAAGCTCTATGAAATTCTGAATTTATAGGACGATTTTTACCTTTAAGTCTTTTTATACTCGCGTCAGAATTTAATCCAACGATTAAAATATCACCTAATTTTTTAGCTTTTTCTAGATACTTAATATGTCCAAAATGCACTATATCAAAACAGCCATTAGTAAAAACTATTTTTTTATTTTTCATTTTAAGCATCTTTAAAAGCTCTTCTTTGCTTTTTATCTTATTTTCAAAATTGTTTTTATTAAAATTTTTAATCTCATCTAAGCTAACACTCACACTTCCTATTTTTCCTACAACTACAGCTGCAGCTTCATTAGCTAATTCACAAGCTTTTAAAATAGGTATATTACAAGCTAAAGAAAAGGCTAAAGTTGCAATTACACTATCCCCTGCTCCTGTTACATCATAAACCTCTAATGCTTTAGCAGGAATAATATGCAATTTTTCATCAAAAAGTGCTATACCATCTTCAGAAAGAGTGATAATAGAATATTTTAAATTAAAATCATTTTTAAGCTTCTCTATACCATATTGAAGATTTTCTCCTTCTAAATTATTAATTTTTAAAGCTTTTAAAGCCTCTTGCTTATTTGGAGTTAATAAAGTAGCACCCTTATACTTACTAAAATCATCTCCTTTAGGATCCACTAAAACAGGTATATTAAATTCATTTGCACTTTGAATAATATTTTGACAAATTTTTGGAGTTAAAACTCCTTTTGCATAATCACTGAGTAAAATAGCATTAAAATTCCTAAAAATTTTTTTAAATTCTGTGATTAATTCTTGCTCAAGTTTAATATCTTCATCATCTTCATCATCTAATCTTAAAACTTGTTGATTATGAGCAATAATACGACTTTTAAGAGAAGTTTTGCGCCCTTTTTGCACTAAAAAACAAGAATTTAATTTTTCTTTTAAGAAAATTCCATTTTCATCATCTCCAACAACGCCAAGCGCAAAAACATCTGCTCCTAAAGCTTTTAAATTTGCATAAACATTAGCACCACCGCCTAAACGTTTTTCTTGTTCATTAGATTTCATTATCATAACAGGTGCTTCAGGACTAATACGTGTACTATTGCACCAAATATAACAATCTACCATAAAATCACCTATGACAAGAATTTTAGGCTTTTGTTTTGCTAAAAAATTAAACATTTACTTCCTTTTCAAATAGTCTTAAAATTTCTGGCAAATAATCTTTTATACCTTCTTCAAGACTATACTTTGGACAATAGGCAAAATTTTCATCTAATTTTGCTTGTGTATGAAATTGATAAAATTTTTCATAAGGATTTTTAATATATTTGCAAGATAAATTTGTATTTAGTTCTTTTTGTAATATATCTACAATATCTTGAAAAGTTCTTGCTTTTCCACTACCTACATTATAAACCCCATTTTTTGCTTCTATAGCTTTAATATTAGCTTCCAAACAATCTTTTATATAAACAAAATCTCTATAAATTTTATCACTTCCTTCAAATAAACAAGGATTTTTCCCTGCTAAAATTTGATGAGCAAATTGTATAATCATAGAAGAAGTTTTACCTTTATAAAATTCACCTTTTCCATAAACATTGAAGTACCTAAGTCCTATTAAATGAGCTTTATTGTAGTATTTTTGTGCTAAATTATCCATCATAAGTTTTGAAAAAGCATAAGGATTCTTAGGATTTTCATTAACTCCTACAATCTGAGGACTAGGAGCATCACCATAAACAGAAGCAGAACTTGCATAAATTAGTTTTGCATTAAGTTCAATACTAAGTTTTATAAATTCTTTAAAAGTATTTAAATTTACACTTAAAACCTTATTTTGATCATAAATTGTAGTATCAGAAATAGCTGCTTTATGAAATATAACTTCTGGTTTAAAATCTTTTATTATTTTTAAAGTTTTTTCTTCATTTATATCTGCGACATATAACTCGCCCTTAAAACCTAACAAATTTTTAAAATGTCCCAAACATTCTAAATTTCCATTTTCAAAAACAGCATTACTTCTCATTTTATCTATAATTAAAACTTCGTGATTTTCTTGTAAAAAAAGAGCCAATGCTGAACCAATAAATCCTGCTCCACCTGTAATAACTATTTTCATTAATTTATCCTTAGAAATTTTGTTTTAAAAAATTTAAAAGTTCTTTTAAAGAAAAAAAACTTTTAAAATAATCTTGTTTTAATATATGTTCATTTACAAGAAATAAATTTTTAACTCCTGCATTTACTCCCGCTTGCATATCGCTAAGATTATCTCCTATAAAAATGGAATTTTCCATATCTATATCAAATTCATCTTTAGCTTTTAAAAGCATACCTGGTTTTGGTTTTCTACATTCGCAATTTTCCAAATGTGGACAATAATATATTTTTGAAATTTTTATATCTTGCTTAATGAATTCCTCTAAAACAAAATTACAAAGCTTTAAAAAATCTTCTTCCTTATAATAACCCCTTGCAATACCTGATTGATTAGTTATTATAAAAATTAAATAATCCTTTAAAAAAAAATACTTACAAAGATCAAAAATTTCATTATAAAATTCAAAATCTTCTATCTTATGAACATATTTTTTATCTACATTAATAACACCATCTCTATCTAAAAACAACGCTTTTCTTTTCATAAAAAGCATTATAATATAGCTTTTTTAAAATAAACATTTATTTTATAAAATCTTTAAGAAATTTATTAAAAATTAAAGATATAATATTCCTTACCTAAAATAACAAGGAGTTAAAATGAAAAAATTGCTAGCAATTTCTACTTTAGTGTGTCTTGGGGTTTCTGCTTATGCAGCTGATGGTGCTACACTCTTTAAAAAATGTGCTGTTTGTCACGGAGCAAAAGCTGATAAAGTTTACTTAGGAAAAGTTCCAGCTCTTACATCTTTAAGCTATGAGGAAAGATCACAAGCTTTAAAAGAATATCAAGCAGGAACAAGAAATAAATTTGGACAAGGTGCTATTATGAAGCTTCAATTAAAAGGTTTAAGTGAAGCTGATCTTGAAGCTATTGATAAATATATTGATACTTTAAAATAATCTGCATAATTTTTTAAGAAAGCTTTTTTTGCTTTCTTAAAGCTTCTTCTTTTCTTTTTTGTAAATTTATTATATCGTTTAAAGCTTCTTCATCATCGTTTAAAGTAATAAATTTATACTCATCGTCAAATTGTTTATTTTTTATTGCCCATAAAAAAGTGGCAAGAATTATAAAAAAGGTTAGCAAAGAGACTCCTATCATTAATGTTATTACATTACTCATTATTTAATCCTTAAAGCATTTAATATAACTATTATACTACTAAAAGACATAGAAAGTGCTGCGATTAAAGGATTAATAAGCCCTAAAAAAGCTAAAGGAATAGTTAAAGCATTATAAAATAAAGAAAAAAATAGATTTTGTTTTATAATTTTATAGGTATTTTTAGAAAGCTTTAAGGCTTTTATTAAGGAAAATAAATCATTTTTTAATAAAAGCACATCACTGCTTTGAATTGCTAAATCACTTCCTTGTTTTAAAGCAATAGAAACACTAGCGTTTTTTAATGCTAAAGCATCGTTAATACCATCTCCAACAAATAAAACTTTATATTTTTGATTTAAATTTTCAATAACTTTCATTTTATCTTCAGGCAAACAAGAAGCTTTGTAATTAGTTATTTTAAGCTCTTTGGCGATTTTTTCCACTGCATAATGATTATCTCCACTTAATATCATCGTTTCAATCTTATGATCATATAAATAAGCTATAAGTTCTTTAGTCCCTTCTCTTAAAATATTTTCAAATTCAAAATAAGCAAATATTTTTTGATTTTTAGCAAAAATAAAATGAGTATTTTTAAACTCTTTAACTTCAATACCATTTTCTCTTAAAAAATAATAATTTCCCCCTAAAAATAAATCATTATTCAAATTTGCTTTTAATCCTCTTGCTTGGATATTAAAAAGTTCTTTAAAATCTAATTTTTTATAAACAATACCTTGAGCTTCAAAAAATTTAGCAATACTTTTTGATACAGGATGATTAGAAAGCTTTATAAAGCTATAAAATTCCTCTTTATCTATTTTATCATCTAAATAAAAATTACTAATTTTTAATTCATTATTTGTTAAAGTTCCTGTTTTATCAAAAACAGCCATATTAATTTTACTAAGATCTTCAATAGTGCTAGAATGTTTAAAAATAATATGCTCTTTTAAAGATTTTCCTAAAGCAACAAGTGTGCTAACAGGAGTTGCTAAAGCCAAAGCACAAGGGCAAGCTATAATTAAAACTGATATAGCATTTACAAGGCTTAACTCTATATTAGTATCTTTTAAAAAAAACCAAAAACAAAAACAAGCAAAAGAAAAAAACAAAATAACAGGTGAAAAATATCCAGAAATTTTAGACACTAAGCTTTCAAGTTTAGCCTTTTTAGTACTAGCTAATTCAAGAAGTTTTATAATAATTGCAAGCTTAGAATCTTTATAAAGTTTAGTTGCTCTATATTCTATGCTACCATCAAGCACTATACAAGCAGAATTTAACTCATCATTTTGTCTTATTAGCAAAGGAGTATTTTCACCATTTAAAGAAGAAGTATCAAGACTTGCTTCACCTCTAATGCAAACACCATCAATTAAAATTTTATCACCGCTTCTAATCAAAATAATATCATTAAGTTTAACCTCATTGGCTGATTTTGGTTTAAACTCTTTACCATTAAAAACTAAAACTTCATTTTTCAAAAATGCATTTAAACCATCTATAGTATCTAAGGCTATTTTTTTACTCAATACTTGAAGATATTTCCCAATAAAAACAAAACAAACAATCATAGCAACAGAATCAAAATAAACCTCGCCCACTCTAAAAAACATAGCCCACAATGAATACAAAAAAGCTAAACTTGCTCCACTAATTACTAAAGTATCCATATTAACTTTTTTATTTTTAATTGCTCTAAAAGCATTTTGATAAAAACTTGAACCTGTATAAAAAAGAACAGGAAAACAAAGAATAAACTCAGCAAAATTTAAAATATCTTTTATATCCTTATCCATTCCTGTAAAAAATCCTGCATATTTTGCTATAGCTATCCACATAATATTCATAACACAAGCAATAGCCACAATAAGTTTAGAATAAAATTCCCTCTTTATTAAATTTGCTTTTTGTTCTGTTTTAGTAGGATCGTAAGTACTTGCTTTATAACCTATACTTTCTATTAAATTTAAAATATCTTTTAAATTAATAATATCTTGATCAAAAACAATTCTAGCCTTATGAGTAAAATGATTAATATCAAGTTCTAAAATTCCTTGTTGCTTAATTAAAATTTTTTCATTAAGCCAAATGCAAGCTGCACATTCTATTCCATATAATACAAGATAAACCTCGCTAAAACCTTCTTTGGTTTTATTAATAAACTCATCATAACTTTTAAAGCCATTTTGATTTGAAACTGGTTTTAAAGTTTTATCTCCTAATTTTTTATAAAATTCATCTAAACCATTCTCATATAAAATTTCATAAACACTTTGACAACCTTTGCAGCAAAAAAAGAGATCGTTTTTTTTTATCATTTGATTTTCTTGAAAATTTAATCTACAATGTGCACATTTCATAGCTATTCTTTCATAAAATTTAGTTTTGTTATTATAAACAAATTTGACAAAAAGTATATTTTTTTATTAAAATCATGCTTTACAAAAATTCTTCTTAAAATCTACGAGGGCTTATGGAAAAAGAAAAAAAACAGCATCAAAGAACGCATATTCCTGTAGAAGGATATAAAATTGAAGATCTAAAACTACTTGATCTTGAAAGTCTTGTTAAAATAGCCAATGAATGCGAAATAGAAAATCCACGCGAATTTCGTCGTCAAGAACTTATGTTTGAAATTTTAAAAGCACAAACCAAAAAAGGTGGTTTTATTCTTTTTACAGGTATTTTAGAAATATCTTCTGAAGGTTATGGTTTTTTACGTGGAATGGATGGAGATCTAAGTGATAGTGTTAATGATGCTTATGTTTCAAATTCACAAATTCGCAAATTCGCTCTTCGTGTTGGAGATATAGTTACAGGACAGGTAAGAGAACCTAAAGATCAAGAAAAGTATTATGCTTTATTAAAAATTGAAGCTATAAACTATATGCCTTTACAAGAGGCTAAAGAAAGACCTCTTTTTGATAATCTTACTCCTATTTTTCCAACAGAAAAAATAAAATTAGAATACGATAGTATGAAATTAACAGGGCGTGTTTTAGATCTTTTTACCCCGATAGGAAAAGGACAACGCGGACTTATAGTAGCACCTCCTAGAACAGGTAAAACAGAACTTATGAAAGAATTAGCAGCAGCTATTGCTAAAAATCATCCCGATATGCATTTAATTGTTTTACTAGTTGATGAAAGACCTGAAGAAGTAACTGATATGCAAAGATGCGTAAAAGGAGAAGTTTTTAGCTCTACTTTTGATTTACCTGCTTATAATCACGTACGCGTAGCTGAACTTGTGATAGAAAAAGCTAAAAGAATGGTTGAAATGGGTAGGGATGTGATCATTTTACTTGATAGCATTACAAGACTTGCAAGAGCTTACAATACTGCTACTCCTAGCTCAGGAAAAGTTTTAAGCGGAGGAGTTGATGCCAATGCTTTACATAAACCAAAACGTTTTTTTGGAGCAGCTAGAAATATAGAAAAAGGAGGATCTTTAACTATAGTAGCTACTGCTTTAATCGATACGGGTTCAAGAATGGATGATGTAATTTTTGAAGAATTTAAAGGAACAGGAAATAGTGAAATTGTATTAGATAGAAATATTTCAGATAGAAGAATTTATCCAGCAATTAATATTATAAAATCAGGAACAAGAAAAGAAGAATTACTACAAAATCCAAGTGATTTACAAAAAATTTGGGCTATTCGTTCCGCTATTTCACAAATGGATGATATTGAAGCTCTTAAATTTTTATATTCTAAAATGTTAAAAACAAAAAATAACATTGAACTTTTATCTATAATGAATGAATAGTTTAAAAGAAAAACAAGTAATGAAAAAAATAGGTATTTTTTAAGTCAAATATGTATTTATTATATGCCTATCTTATTTTTTTATTTAATATTAAAATAAATTATAAATTTTTAGCTTTAAAAAAGAAACAAAATTTTATTATAAATCAAAAAATAATACATAATATGATAGCAAAAAAAGGTTTTATAAAGAGAGAAAAATGCTTCAAGCTTTAGCTATTAAATATAGACCAAAAACTTTTGATGAACTTATAGGGCAAAAAACTGTTAGCACTAGTTTAAAATACGCACTTGACAATCAAAGACTTGCTCACGCTTATCTATTTTCCGGCTTACGTGGAAGTGGAAAAACTTCAAGTGCAAGAATTTTTTCGCGTGCTTTAGTTTGTGATCAAGGGCCAAGTTCAAATCCTTGTGGAATTTGTAAGCAATGTTTAGCTGCACTTGAGGGTAAGCATATTGATATTATAGAAATGGATGCAGCAAGCAATCGTGGCTTAGAAGATATTCAAGCTTTAATTGAACAAACTAAATACACCCCGTCAATGGCAAGGTTTAAGATTTTCATTATCGATGAAGTTCATATGCTTACTTCTCAAGCTGCAAATGCACTACTAAAAACCCTAGAAGAACCTCCAAGCTATATAAAATTTATTTTAGCAACAACGGATCCTTTAAAATTACCAGCAACTGTTCTTTCAAGAACTCAACATTTTCGCTTTAAACAAATTTCTCAAAATGATATCTTTAATCATCTTAAAGAAATTCTTATGAAGGAAAATGTAAATTACGAAGATGAAGCTTTAAAATTTATAGCAAGAAGTGGTAATGGTTCTTTGAGAGATACTTTAACTTTACTTGATCAAGCTATTATCTTTTGTGAAAATAATATCAGTGTTACTAAAATTACTGATATGCTAGGTCTTTTGGATCCTTTAAAAATAAAAGAATTTTATAATAGCATTTTGAAAAAAGATGAAGGAAAAGTTTTTGAATTTTTAAAAGAATTTCAAGATTATGAAGCCTCAAATGTTATTGATGAAATGCTTTTTTATCTTAAGGAAAGTTTTTTTTCAAAAAGCACTGAATTTTCTACTTTAATTTATGAAAGATTCTTTAGGATACTCTCACGTGCTAAAAGTATAACTAGTGATGATGATGGATTTACACTTTGTGTTATGGCTTTTATGATGATGGAAGCAAGCTATTTAAAAGAAATTGATGAAAAAATTAATGAATTTAAAATTGATAATAAAAAAGAAGAAAATAATTACTTAAAAAGTTCCATGCAAGAAAATAAAAGCTCTATAGAACAAGACAACAATCATAAAAACCCTTATGAAATATTAACCGATCTTATCTATGATAGAGATTATGATCTTGGAGAATGCTTTAAAAAAAATACGAAATTTATAAATTATGAAAATGAAATTTTAGCCATTACTTCAAACGCACAAGGAGAAGATAGAGATAAGCTTAATAAGGGTTTTAAACTTATACAAGAGCTTTTTAAAACTAAATTTGGAGCAAATGCTAAGATTTCTGTACAAAAAGAAATTTTTATAGATGAAAGCAAGCTTCAACCTATTACTCAAGATTTATCAAATTCACAAAATAAAAAAATAGATATTAATTCGCAATTTGATGAATTTAAAAAAGACGCTAAAAAATTTGATCCTTTAGAGGATACTAAAAATGCTTTAAGAGATTGTTTTGGAGAACCTAAAATAGAGAATTAATTTATATTTTACAATAAAAAAATCTCTTATATTATTTAAATTTTCTCAAAAATAAAAAATAATAAAATTTATATTTAGCCTTAAAGCTAAATATTTTTTAATCTTAAAGAGTTTAAAACAACAGCTATAGAACTAAAGCACATAGCAAGAGCTGCAAGATGAGGGTTTAAAGTGATATAAGGCACAAAACCAGCTGCTATAGGAATACAAAGAGAATTATAAAAAAAGGCCCAAAAAAGATTAAGTTTGATTATATTTCTAGTTTTATGAGAAATTTTAAAACAATAATTAATTAATCTTAAATCATCTTTTATTAAAATAAAATCTCCTGATTCTTTTGCCAAATCATTTGCTTTAGCAAAACTAATGCCAATATCCGCTAAATTTAAAGATGGAGCATCATTTATACCATCTCCAACAAAAACTATAGGATTTTTGTTTTGTTTTTTTTGTATAAAATTAAGCTTTTCATCTGGTTTTAAACTTGCATAAAATTCGTCAATGCTTAATTCTTTAGCTATTTGTTTAACACTTTTTTCATTATCCCCACTTAAAATAATGCTATGAATTTTTTTCTGTTTTAAAGATAATATAAGTTCTTTTGCCTCCTGTTTTAAAGTGTTGCTTAAACACACTCCGCCTAAACATTCTTTATCTTTAGCAAAATACACATAAACAGGTGCTTTATCTAAAAATTTTTCAAAAAATTCTTTAGTTTTAGATATATCAACACCCTTTTCTTGTAAAAATTCTTCATTTCCTGCGAAATAAATAGCATCTTCTCCTTGATACTCTAAACCTTTTCCAATATGCATTTTAACTTCACCTTTTAAGCAAGTGTTTAAATTTAAATTTTTAGAAATAGCTTTTGCTATAGGATGAGAACTAAAACTTTCTATTTGTGCAAGTAAATTAAAATTTTCTTCACTAAGATTATGCTTATAAATTTTAAGTTTATCTTCAGTTAAAGTGCCTGTTTTATCAAAAACTATCTCTTTAATTTGATTTAAATTCTCTAAAGCACTAGGATTTTTAATCAAAATAGATTTTTTAGCAGCATTTGCTAAAGCTACCACTATAGCAATAGGTGTTGCAAGTCCTAAAGCACAAGGACAAGAGATTAAAATAACAGCACAAGCATATAAAAAAGCTTCATTAAAACCTGATTTTAAACTCCAAAAAATAAAAACTATACTTGCGATAATTATAATAAAACCCACAAAATAAGCTGAAATTTTATCAACTAAAGTCGCAATAGGTGTTTTAATATTGCCTGCTTTAAAAATAAGATCTTTAATTTGTTCTAAAGTGCTATCCATAGCCTTTTTGCTTACCCTAATTTTTAAAAAACCATTTAAAACTATACTTCCTGCACTAACTTCGCTATCTTTTTGTTTTAAAACTGGTAAAAATTCTCCTGTTAAAAAACTTGCATCAAGCTCAGCTTTACCTTCTATAACTACACCATCAGCAACTATACTTTCACCTTCTTTTACTATAAGAATATCATCAACTTTAACAAAAGAACTTGAAATTTCTTTAAGTTCATCATTAATTAAAATTTTAGCTTTTTTTATACTGAGACTATTAATTTTTTTTTGATAATCTTGAGCTTTAAATTTTACATATTCTTCTAAAAGTTTTCCAAACAAAACAAAACTTATAATCATGCTTGCACCACTAAAATACAGATGTTCATCTTTTTCAAAAATCTTAAAATATACGAGCAAAGAATACACAAATGCCATAAAAGAACCCAAAGCTACTAAAGTATTCATATCTAAATTTTTATATTTTAATCCTTTAATGGCATTGATAAAAAAAACTCTCCCGCAATAAAAAATAGCAAAAATACTAATTAACAATTGCATATCTTTAAAAAAAGAATTCTTTACAAACATTTCAAAATACATAATCAAAATACTCAAAATTGCACTTAAAAAGAAATTAAGTTTCATTTTAGAAAATTGCTTAAGTTTATATTTCTCTAAATCTTGTTCTTCATCTAAAATTTCATATCCTAAATTTTTTATTTTTTTAAAAAGTTCATTTTTTACTTTTTCATTTTCAATCAGAAAAACACCACTTGAATTTACATAAGAAATACTTGCATCTTTAATACCTTCGATTTTTTTACTTATCTTTTCAATAGAATTAGCACAATTAACACAAGTCATTTTTCCTATTTTGATTTTTAATTCTTGCATTAAAGCTCCTCTAAAATCTCAAAACCTAAATCTTTCATTTCTTTTTTAAAATCTTCTATTTTTTCTTTATTGATATTAACTACAACAACTCTTGGTGTAACATTTAAATCAACTTCTATTTTTCCAAATTCATCCTCTAAAGAATTTTTAATTAAATTTGCACAATTTTGACAATTGATATTAGCAACTTTAAATTTCATTTTAACTCCTTAATGGTTGTATAGTAATATGTCCTATTTTAAATTTTTCTAAAAGAATTTTAGATATTTTTTTATAAATTTCTTCAAATTCATCTAAATTATTTATAGAAAGTTTTAAATGCATAAAAGCAACAAACATTTCATTTGTAATTTCTATAATATGCAAATCTACCACTTCTAAAATTTCATTATATTCTAATAAAGTTGTTTCAACATCTTTTATATCTACAGGAGAGCTTTCAAGCAAAATATTAATACTTTGTTTTAATAAGGAAATAGACCATTTTAAAAGCAATAAAGATAATATTATAGCCAAAATCGTATCAATATAAACAATCCCTGTAAAATAAACTATAATTCCACCGATTACAACACATAAAGACCCAAATAAATCACTTAGCATATGCAAAAAAGCTGATTTCATATTGATATTATCCAAATTTGCGTATTTAAACATCATAAAACCATTAATCGCATTGACCAAAAGTCCAATAAATGCTACTATAATCATAGTTTTTGCATCAATTTCTACTGGATTTAAAAGTTTATTTATAGCTTCATATATAATAAAAATTGCTGAAAAAATAATACTTAAAGCATTAATAAATGCTACTAAAATTTCAAGTCTAAAATATCCAAATGTTTTTTGCTTGTTTTTAAAATTTTGAACAGCAATGATAGCTATATAACTAAGAAATAAAGCAAAAACATCAGAAAACATATGCAAAGTATCGCTTAAAAGTGCTAAAGAATTTGAAAGCAACGAATAGATAAATTGCACAATCATCATAGAACCTGTCATAAACAAAGAAATCATTAAAATTTTTTTATCTGTATTTCTTGCATCAAAATGAGAGTGATGCTCATGATTATGCTCGTGAGTGTGAGAACAAAAATTTGTTTTTAATAATGGCTTATGTAAAAGATATTCTTTCATTTTTCTCCTTATTTTTCCATATAATTATAAATATGACCATATAAAGTTTTAACTTTTATAGTCTTAAAACCCATTTTTTCATAAAGACTTTTTGCCTTTTTATTATGTTCTTCAACAATTAAAGAAAGTTTTTTATTTTTTTCTAAAGCTTTCTTATAAGCGTATTCTATAAGTTCTTTAGCTATACCCCTGCCTCTTGCTTTTTCTTCTACGCTTATACTATCAAGATAAAATTCATTTTCACATTCTTTTAAGACCTTTTTATTTAAAGGATTTAAATTCTCATTTAAAGGTTTATCAAGTTCATCGGCTAAAGCTCCATCATAGCAACAAAGTGCTGCTAAAATTTCTTTATTTAGCTCATATATATAAATATTTTTATAGCTTAAACGATTATTTTCTTTCTCATAAAATTTACAAAGCGTATTAATAGCTTGATCATAATCATTACAACCACTTAAATGATATATCATATCATCCATAGCTTTTGCTAATAAAATTATAACTTTTCTTGCCTCTTCTTTTTTAGCCTTGCGAATCATTCTTAACCTTTTAAAAACAAATTTAGAGATATTAGTTTATACTTTTATCTTTAAAAAAATATAAGAAAGCGAGAATTATGGGACGAGCATTTGAATACCGCAGAGCTTCAAAAGAAGCAAGATGGGATAAAATGAGCAAACTTTTTCCTAAGTTAGCAAAAGCAATACAAGTTGCCGCAAAAGAAGGTGGAATAGATCCTGATATGAATCCTAAATTAAGAAGTGCTATTGCTACAGCAAAAGCCAATAATATGCCAAAAGATAATATTGATGCAGCAATTAAAAGAGCGAGCGGTAAAGATAGCGCTGATATTAAAAATATCCACTATGAAGGCAAAGCTCCTCACGGGGCTTTAGTTATAGTTGAATGTATGAGTGATAATCCTACTAGAACGGTTGCAAATGTTAAAGCAATTTTTAGTAAAAATGGTGGAGAAATTTTACAAAATGGGTCTTTAGGTTTTATGTTTTCTAGAAAAGCAGTATTTCATCTTGAAAAATTTAGTGGTGATTTGGAAGAACTTGAACTTGATTTAATAGATTCTGGACTTGAAGAACTTGAACAAAATGATGAAGAATTAGTAATCAGTGGAGATTACACCTCTTTTGGAGAGTTAAGTACTGCTATAGAAGCTAAAGGTTTAACTCTTAAAAAAGCAGGACTTGAGTATATCCCAAATAATCCTATAGCTTTTAGCGAAGAACAACTTTTAGATATAGAAAAACTTCTTGATAAACTTGATGATGATGATGATGTTCAAGCTGTATATACAAATATAGAATAAGGAGAGAAAATGCTTAAAACAATAGATACAAGCAAAGTTGAAGAATATAAATTTGCTCTTATAAAAACCGAAAAAGGGGTAATGAAACTTAAGCTTTTTGGAGATGAGACTCCTCAAACAGTTTGTAATTTTGCAAATTTAGCAAATGAAAATTTTTATAAAGATTTAACTTTTCATCGCGTAATATCAGATTTTGTTATACAGGGGGGTTGTCCTAATGGTACAGGTACAGGCGGACCTGGATATGAGATAGCTTGCGAATGCGATAATCAAAAACATAAACACGAAAGAGGGAGCTTATCTATGGCTCACGCTGGGCGTGATACAGGTGGATCACAATTTTTTATTTGCCATAGCCCACAACCTCATTTAGATGGAGTACATACTATTTTTGGACAAATTGATAAAGATGATAAAGAAAGTTTAAAAGTCTTAGACTCTATTAAACAAGGAGATAAGATTATAAATATTAAAATTTTAAAAGAAATAAAATAATTTATCTTTGCTTATTTTAAGCAAAGATAAAATTTCATAATAGTTTTGCTATATTTAATCCTATTAAAGCTACTATATAAGCACTTATACAAGTAAAGAGAAATAAATAAATTGTATATTTTGTTTTTCCACTTTCTTTTGAAAATACTATAGTTGCAGCAAAACAAGGATTGTAAATCATTACAAATAAAATAAAAGCTACAGCACTAGGAAAAGAGACACTTTTAGAAATAATACTTCTTAAATCTTGACTATTTTCATCAATATCATCCCCTAAAGAATAAAGAACTCCCATTGTAGAAATCATAGTTTCTTTAGCAGCTAAACCACTCACTAGAGCAACACTAAGTCTCCAATCAAAATCTAAAGGAGTAAAAACAGGCTCTATTGCTTTACCAAATTGACCAAGATAACTTTGCTCAACAACTGCTTCATTTCGTTCTTCATCTAAACCTTGAACCCTTTCTCTTGGAAAATTACTAGCAAACCATATAAATAAAGATGCCAAAAGTATAAAGGTTCCTGCTTTTTTAAGATAAGCTTTAGCTTTATTAATAACCATAAAAGCAACCAAACTCCAATTTGGCATACGATATTTTGGTACTTCCATAACAAAAGGTTCATTTAATCCTTTAAAAGCGGTAATTCTTAAAAGTTTTGCTGCAAAAAGACCTAAAATAGCACCCAAAATATAAATTCCAAATAAATAATTTCCAGCCTTATCACTTGAAAAAAAGGCTCCTATAAATAAAACATATACAGGCAAACGTGCCCCGCAACTCATAAAATTAATAACAAAAAGAGTTAAAAGTCTATCTTTTTTATTTTTTAATGTTCTAGTTGCCATAAAAGCGGGCACAGAACAACCAAAACCTGTGATAAGCGGAATAAAACTTTTTCCATGTAAGCCAAATTTATACAAAATACCATCAAGTAAAAAAGCAACTCTAGCCATATAACCAGTTGTTTCTAAAAGTCCAATTCCTAAAAATAAAATAATAATATTAGGTAAAAATAATACAACAGCGCCTACTCCATTTATAACTCCATCACTTAAAGCTGAAGCGAGTAAAGGATTGGATATATGTTCTTTACAAAAATCACCCAACATACCAAAACCTTCTTCAATATAATCCATAGGAATTTGCCCTAAAGTAAATGTAAGTTGAAATAAAAACCACATTAAAAATAAAAATATAGGTAATCCAAAAAAGTGATGAATTAAAATTTTATCTATTTTTTTACTTAAAGGACTAAAATTTGAAGATTTTACTATAATTTGAGAATATACATTACTTGCATATTGTATTAAATTTTCTTTTTGTATGCCATTTTGACAAAAATGTGAATAAAAATCACTCTTAACTCTAAATTTACTCTCATAAAGCAATACAACTTTTTCAAGTAAAAGATCTAAATTTTCCTTAGTTTTAGCACTTACTTGTAAAGCTGGTATTTTAAATAATAAATTAAGTTTTTTAATATCAATCTCAATGCCTTCTTTTTTTGCTTCATCGCACATATTTAATGCAAGAAGCATTTTTTTATTTAACAATAAAAGCTCAGAACTTAAAATAAGATTTCTTTCCAAATTTGTAGCATCTAAAACATTTATTATAATATCATATTGCTCATGATCTAAAAAATAGCGTGTAATTTTTTCTTCTTCACTATAACCATCAAGAGCATAAGTACCAGGCAAATCTATAATTTCAATTTCATAATCTTTATAGAAAGTTTTTGCACTCGCCTTTTCTATAGTAACTCCACTAAAATTTGCCACCTTCATATTTGCTTTACAAAGCTTATTAATAAGCAAACTTTTTCCAACATTTGGTTGTCCTACCAAAGCAACTTTTATTTGTTTCATGCTAATTGTACCTCGATTGTTTCTGCTTCACTTGAACGTAAAATTACACAAGTTGTTTCAAGTTCTATCATAATAGTAGCATTCTTCAAAGAAGATCGTATCTTAGTAAGATTCTTATTTTTTGTAAATCCAAAACTCAAAAGTCTATTTAATAACTCTTTATCGGCATTTATATTTTTGACAATAGCCTTTTGACCATCTTTTAACTCATTAAGATTCATAATGACTTCCTATATAAATGATAATTGATATCAATATTATAGTAATAATGCTTAAATAAAGTTAAATTTTTAAAAAATATAAAATAAATTTTTAAAAAATAAACTATAAAATAAGTATTTTAATATCTAAATATAAAGATTAATTTTAACTTCATTTTATTTTTATAAATCAAATAAAATCATTTATCTAATTGATAGTTTTTCTCTACATTCTTTTATATATTTTTTAAGATTATCTTCTTTTATAAGAGCTTCTCTCATACAAATACCAGCTATATTTAAATTCTTAAATTCAGAAATATTATTAAGATTAATACCTCCTATAGCATAAAGAGGAATTTTACTAAATTCAAGCAAATCTTTTAAAAATTCCAAGCCCCTAGGAGCAAGTTCGATTTTACAAGAACTTTCAAAAATATGTCCTACAAAGGCATAATTTACTTTAAAATTCATAGCCTCTAAAAGTTCTTCTTTACTATGCACAGAAGTTCCTAAAATATGAAAATATCTTACAATTTTTGGATCTTTTCTTAATAAGCTAAGCGGGGTATGAAAATATCTATGCCCTAATTTTAAACACTCTCTATCAAAAAAATGCAAAAAACAAGTAACTTTTTCTTTAGCACAAATAGCTAAAACTTCTTTAGCTAAATCGTAATACTCAAATTCACTAAGATCTTTTTCTCTTAAAACTATGGCATCAATTTTAGCTTTTGCAAGTTTTTCGATATATTTTAAAAAATCACCCTCAATACATTTTCTATCACTAATAGCAATAATTTTTTTATCCCACATAGATACTATCACTCATCACAGCCTGTAAATTTGATTTTTTAAGCATAGTTAAAATTTCATTTATACTTCTTTTATCTGAAATCTCAAATTGCTCATCTCCTTTTTTATTACCCTGATGCTCACCTATCCCCACGCTTACTCCAGCACTCATTTTGTTTGCTCCAAATTTCACTACCTCATCTCTAAAGCCTTTTCTTTCACGACTTGAAATAACAATTGTTGCATAAGGCAAAAAAATCCTATAAGCACAAAGAACTTGAAAAAGTCTTTTTTCGCTGACATCTTTTGAATCTATTTTAGCATTATTAATTATAGGTCTTAAACGCGGAATCGAAAGAGAAATTTCAGCCCACGGATATCTTTGTTGTAAAAAATGTGCATGGAGAGCTGTAGCAAGTGCATCTTTTCTAAAATCATCAATTCCTAAAAGTGCCCCAAAAGCAACTCCTCTCATACCTGCTCTTAAAGCTCTTTCTTGTGCATTAAAACGATAAGGAAAAATACGTTTTTCACCATCTAAATGAATTTTAGAATATTTTAAAGGATTATAAGTTTCTTGAAAAATAGTTACATAATCACAGCCATTTTCATGTAAAATTTTATACTCATCTTCATTTAAAGCATAAATTTCAACTCCTACAACCTTAAAATATTCTCTAGCTATTTTACAAGCACGAGCAATATATTCTACGCTTGCAAATTCTCTGCCTTCACCTGTTAATAATAAAATTTCTTGTAATCCACTTTTAGCAATTGCTTGCATTTCTTTATGAATTTCATCTTCATTAAGTTTTGCTCTTGTAATTTTATTTCCTTTTTGAAAACCACAATAAACACATTTTGAATTACAATAATTTGACAAATAAAGTGGAGTAAAAAGCGAAATCGCATTTCCAAAATATTTTTGCTTAATTTTGGCAGATTTTAAAGCAAGCTCCTCTATAAAGTCTTCTGCTGCACTTGAAAACAAGGCTTTTAGATTTTCTATGCTTAAATGCACGGAATTTAATGCATTTTTAACATCTTTAGCACTATATTTATTCTCATCATAAGCTTGAACCTCGCTTAAAACCTTGGTTAAAATTTCACTTTCTATCTTTCGCATATGAGGTAAGTACTCCATACAATCTTGCATCAATCAATCCCTTAAAAAGCCTGTTAATGGAGAACTTGCTTTAGCTTCACTTACACTTACTAAGCCTGCTAAATATCCCACTCTTCCTGCCTGAGTTGCCAAAGAAAAAGCTTTTGCCATTAAAGCGATATCTTTTGCTTCAGCTATGGCTGTATTTATCATCACTGCACTTACTCCCATTTGCATGGCTTCACAAGCTTGTGCAGGGGTTCCAATGCCTGCATCAACAATAATTGGTAAATCAATCTCATTAAGTAAAATTTGTATAAATTCCTTAGCACACAGGCCTTTATTACTCCCAATAGGTGCAGCTAAAGGCATAATAGCCGCAGCTCCTGCATCTCTCATAGCTCTAGCCGCATAAAGATCAGCATGCATATAAGGTAAAGGTGTAAAACCCTCTTTAGCTAAAAGCTCGCAAGCTTTAATTGTTTCATAATTATCAGGCAATAAATACTTACTATCACTTATTACTTCTATCTTTATAAGCTCTCCACAACCAAGTTCTCTTGAAAGTCTTGCTATACGCAAAGCTTCATTAGCGTTTCTTGCGCCTGAGGTATTGGGTAAAAGCGTGATATTTTTAGGAATAAAATCAAGTATATTTTCAACATTCCCTGTATAAGCTCTTCTTAAAGCTAAGGTAATAATTTCTACTTTTGCCTCATCAATAGCTGATTTTATAAGATCGAGTGAAAATTTACCTGAGCCTAATATAAAACGACTTTGAAATTCATATTTTCCTATCTTTAAAATATCATTCATCATTATTTCTCGCTAGAAGTTCTAAAACTAAATTAGCCTGATGAGCTGCGCAAATATTTACACGTGGAGCCATAAGTCCATTTCCTACTTTTGCCCCATTTATCAAATCTCCACAAACATAGAAATTTTGTGCTATTTTTCTTGTTTGTATGCTATTACTATCTCCATATCCTGCAAGACCTGAAGCACAAATTAAAGTTTTATCTGGAAAATATTTATGAAAATTTTGTGCTATCATAGCTTTTGCAAGTGCAGTATCAAAAGCCTCACAAACTATATTTATATCTTTAAATAAAAGCTTTAAATTATTTTCATCTATCTTCAAAGTGCAAATTTCAATACTAATATAAGGATTTATCTCATTAATTTGCTCTTTTAAAGCTTCGGTCTTAAATTTACCCAGATCACTTACACGATAAGCTTGACGATTAAGATTGCTAGGTTCTACTACATCAAAATCTATAAGTTTTAAATGCCCTATACCACTACGTGCAAGCATTATAGCTATATGTGATCCAAGTCCGCCAAGCCCACATACTGCTACACTTGCTTTTTTAAGTTTATCATGAAGCTTTGGAGTATGGCGTGATCTCATCATGGCGTCTAAAGCATCTTTAGGTGGCATAACATTTTTTTCTATACAAAAAAGCTCATCATTTTCATTTAAATTTATATTTTCCTTTGTTGCAAAGCCATTTACTATCCATACATCACTTTCATTTTTACTCACACTTTGAAAAAAATCTAAAGTATTTTTATACTCTGTTTCCAAAAACTCACCATTAAATTTTACTCTCATCAACCTCCCCCTACAAAGCTTACAATTTCAGCTTTATCATTTTCTTTTAAAATTAAATTTTCAAATTCGCTTTTGGATACTATTCTTCCATTTAATTCTAAGGCAATAAATTCTATTTTTAAATTTTTTTCTTTTAAAAAATCTATAAATTTAAGCTCTTTAAGATCAAATTTTTGTCCATTTATAATCATTTTAACTCTTTTAATTCTTAATATTAAAAAATAAATATTATTTAAAAATTTTCTACGAAATCTTTATAAACTAAACAAAGCTTTTCAAATTCTTCTACACTTACTCTTTCATTTACAGCATGGATTGTATCATTACACACGCCAAATTCACATACGCTTACACCAAACTCAGCTAAAAATCTCGCATCACTTGTACCACCTTTGGTATTAAATTTTGGAACTTGAGAAGTGATTTTTTGAACGCTTTGATTAATTTTTTGAACTATTTTATTATCACTTTTGGTTAAAAAAGGTTTAGAGCTTTGACTTATCTTAAGCTCATAGTTTAACCCTTCACAAATTTTTTCTACATAAGCTTTAACATCATCTATGCTTGTATCTAATGAATTTCTAACATTAAACATAATTTTTAAATCATTAGCCGTTACATTACTAACTTCTAGCCCCCCTCTAATATCTGTAATAACAATCTTTGAAGGATCAAATTCAGCACTTCCAGGATCCAGATCAAATCCGGCTAAAAATTTTAAAACTGGAGCAAAATCGTGTATAGGATTAATACATTTTTCAGGGTAAGCTACATGTCCTTGTTTGCCTTTTATAATAAGTGTCGCATTAATGGATCCACGACGCCCTATTTTAATAGTATCGCCAAAATGTTTATCACTTGTTGGCTCACCCACTAAAGCAAAATCAGGCAAAAGATTTTTCTCCTTCATAAAGTTAAGAAGCTCTAAAGTGCCATATTTTGCTTCACCTTCTTCATCGCTTGTAAGCATTAAAGAAAGTCTTGAACCATTAAATCTAGCTTCTTTTAAAGCATATACAAAAGCAGCCACGCCACTTTTCATATCTTGTGCTCCTCTTGCATAGATAAAACCATCTTTTTCTATAGGTTTAAAAGGATCGCTTTGCCAACCTTCTCCTGCAGGAACTACATCTATATGCCCACAAAAAGCTAAATGCTCACCTTCATCTTTAAATTTTTTTGTAAGCAAAAGATTTTTGATGCCTTCTTTTTCTATAAAAAAAGCTTCAAACTCACTTAATTCTAAGGCAATAAAATTTAAAGCTCCATCATCTTTTGGTGTAATAGATTTAAATTTTAAAAGCTCTATTAAAAATTCTTTTGCATTCATTTTTCATCCTATAAAAGTTTTATAAAGTAAATTTATAGCAAAATACTCTATGATTAAAGCTGAAATAATATTAATAATTTTAATAATCTTTGCACTAAAAAAATCCTTATATCTTGCCACAAAAAAAGATAGAGCAAAGATCCAAGAAAGTATAGCCACAATAAGACCAATTACCATAGCATTAGGATGACTTTCTTTTATGGCAATACCTGCAACACTAAGCCAAAATCCTATTACAAAAGGATTTAAACCATTTAAAAATACACCCTTTAAATAACTTTTAAACAAATTTTCTTTAAATTCTACATTTTTTAAATTTAAATCTTTATTTTTTTTCACAAGCATCAAAAAAGCCATATAGCTTAAAAAAACAAATCCAAATACAGCTAAAACCTTCATAAATATTGCATTATCTAAAAAGCCAATAAGTCCAAATTTTAAAAGAAAGAAATAAAGCATATCAACACTAAAAGCACCAAGGCCTACAGCTAAAGAATTTTTAAAAACTCTAAGAGCATAAGTTAAGATCAAAATATTTACAGGTCCAAAAGGAACACTTACCCCAAAACCCAAAATCATCCCATTTAACAAAGAATCAAACATTAGCTATCTTTCATAAATTCATCTATATCTTGTGCTATTTTCTCAATGGCACTTAAAATATTTTCTATATAAATTTTATCAAAAAATAACTCTAAATTTTCATCCTTTTCATAGATATTTAAAATACTTTTTTCACACATTCTTGCATACTCACCCACGGGCAAAACAGCTCCACTTGTCCCTATGCTTATAAAAAGTGAAGTTTGACTTAAAAGAGAATAAAGTGTGTTATAAGCTGGGGCTGCTTCCTCAAACATAACGATATTGTGTCTTAAATTTTCACTTTTGCATTTAGGGCATTTTTTATTTGCCATTAAATTATAAGCTATATTAAAAATTTCACCACATTTTAAACAACGAAGTTCAGGCAAAAAGCCATGTAAATGAATGACTTCTTTACACCCTGCACGCTCGAGCAAATCATCAACATTTTGCGTTAAAACAAAAAGATTTTTACCCCATTTTTCTTTTAATTTAGCAATTTGTTTATGGGCATAATTTGGTTTTACATTTGCAAGCTCTAGGCGTCTTGCATCATAAAAATCAAGCACTTTTTTGGGATTTTTTCTAAAGCCTGTTGCAGAGCAAATTTCCATCACATCATACTCATCCCAAAGCCCGCCATTGTCTCTAAAAGTTTTAAGCCCACTTGGAGCAGATAGCCCTGCTCCGCTTAATATCATAATGTTTTTCATCGCTAAACCTTATAAAATTTATGAAGTTTAGCGAAAAATGCTTTAAGAAAATAAATATTTTTGCAAGATTTTTTCTTTTTCTTTTTCTAATCTACTAAGCTCTATTTTATCTTCATTGACTTTTTTCTCAATCTTATCAATTATATCTGCTATTTGATCTTGAAAATCTAGAGAAGGGAGTTTAACTCTTAATGCTCTTATTCTATCTATTGAAGCTCTAAGTTTTCTTGAAAATCCTTGTTTTTTACCAGCTTCATTTAAAACAAAACTTATGTATTTAACATTTATTTTTGTATCATCAACCCTTAATACCCCACAATGATCAGTTGGATAAAACTTTCTATTTTTTGGCATAAAACCCACCATCCAATCTCCATCTATACCCCATAAAACAGAATCACTATCATAATCTGGCAAGATTTCTTTATCAATAAACCCAAATACCTCTAACACATTCGCACTATAAACAGGAATTTTCCCATTTTCAAGTAAATCACTATTTAAAATTCTTTTTCCAATGCTTAATTTAAAAATTGGATTTGATAAAGAATACTCTTTAATTGTTTTGTTAAATGCTAATAAAAATTCATTATCTAAATTTATTTCACACAAGTTATTAATTTTACTCAAAATAGAATTTAACTCATATTCTCCATTATCCTCTATAATACCGCATTTTTGAAGCATTGCTTTGATTAGGTTTTGATACTCTTCTATACTCATTCTTATTGTGTTATACTGCTCTTCTACCTTTTCACACTCTGCTACGATTTGTTTTTGAATTTCAAGCGGTGGAAGCGGGATTTTAGTATTTAATATTTGTGTCTTACCTAAATTAATCTGCAAGCCACCATATCCCTGTAATTTAAATTGTTTTTTTACTTCATTGCTTGATAATGCATATTTTAAATATTGAACTATTATTTTTTCACTAAAATTAAAAAGTTTACCCACTCTCTGATTTAACAAAAAATTTCTATTATTTTTATTTTTTACAATAGTAGGAACACCTAAAATATTCATAGCATTACCCATATCAGTCATAGCTATAATAACATCGCCGTCATTAAGTAGGTAGTCTTTATATTTATTATTAAAATTGTCGGGTAAATATTGAATTTTGTGTTCCGCATCAAATTCACCATTTGGTCTTATATTTCCCATTCTAATGAGCAGTGTGTTTGACTTTTCAACATAATCTGTTTTCTTAAATGCATAGCCATTAAATAAATCGCACACTTCCCCTAATCTCACCAACTCATACTTAGAATTCTTAAAAGGATTTAACTCATCTCTTGATTTTACGTTTAAATTTATAGCTTTATTAAATTCCACTTTTTCAAAATCCATCATATCAACAAGCCTTGCTTTTGTAGCATAAGTCTGTAATTCTTGCGGGATAACATCAAGCGTATTTAAAAAAGATTTGTAGATTAAAGTATTAAGCTTAGTCTCATTTTGCGGATTATCTCTTTCAAAAAGTGGGCTAAGATAAGGCTCATGCAATTCTTTTAAACCTTCATCGCCTTTTCTATTGCTCCACTCATAACCTAAAAATTTCTTTTGTTCTTTTATATCACTTGGGGATTTTATGATTAAGACTTCTTGATTAAGACTTAAGCAAAAATAAAGCAATTTATCCTTTTCAATTGCCTGAGCATAAGCTAAAAAGGCTTTATCTTCTAAATCTTGCTTATCTTTACTTTCTTTATAAATTTTAGATTCTTTAAGTTTTTTATAATCACTTGTTTGCCTAAATGCATTGCGATAATCTTTAAAGACTTCTAACTCTGCAAGATTAGAATCTAAGCTGCCATTTAAAAAATTGTTATAAAGCTCTTTATTAAATTTTCTAAAATCACAATACGCAGCTAGATAATTTTGAGAAAAGTTTTCATTGTCTTTTAAATTTTCAGCTTCTATACGCTCTTTGATTAAGCTATAATCTTGAGAAATTGATTCGTTTTCTTGCTTAAAAGTTTCTTTTTTACGTAAAAATAAAATAATTGTATTTGTCCCAGTCGCTCCAAAAGTACAGCTTCCAAGCTCAACAATAGCAATAAAATCAAAATTTTGAAACAATATTTCTCTTGTATTTTTATAAATAGAATCCTTATTTAAAATAGAGCTTGGCAAAATAATTGCAGCTTTTGCATTATCTTTTAAAATTTGATTTGCTCTTTCTATGAAAAAACATTCAATAGCATTATTTGTTTCTATGTTTATATCATCATTAAAAAGTTTATAAGTGTTTTTAGATTTATTACTTAAGGTTTCTAAAAATCCTTTTACAGAATAAGGTGGATTTGCTATAAGTAAATCAAAACTATTTGATTCTATTTGCGGTTTTGCTTTTTCTCCTTCTAGGTTGTTCGTATTTGCTAGTTCAAAAGAAGCAAGTGCATCAGCGTATAAAATATTAATTTCATTTTGTCCATACATTGCACTTGAAACCTTAGAAACCTTACTTAAACGATATTCTTTTTCAATACCATAAATATTTTTATAATGCTCTTTTAATTCTTCTTCTGTTAAATATCGCTTAAGCTCATTAGCATAGGTATTTAAAAAATGTCCAGCACCACAAGCATAATCAATCACTTTTAAAGCTTTAGAATTTTCGCTTAACATTGTTTGAAGTGGTAAAGAATACACGATAAATTCACAAATTTGTATAGGCGTAAAAAACTGGCCCTCATCTTGCTTCATACCTTTTTGCAAAAAAAGTTCAAAAAGATTGCCTAAAAATTGATTGGTAGAATTTTGAGTAAGCTTATAATTTGCAAAAAGCTCTACTATTTCTTTTAATACAAGTGCGTTTTTTAAGAATAATTCTTTATTATGCACTTCTAAAAATGCAAAATCATTATTTGAATAAAATTTCAATTCTTTGATGTAATTTTGCATTACCTCTTTTAAAGTTTTTATCTTTAATTGTTTAAAGTCTTTTTCTATATCTTCATTAGATACAAAGGTAATTTTTTCTCCTAAGAATTCTTTCATAGCTTCTTTATAAAGCCACATTAATCTATCTTGCATATTTGCATAAGTATCTGCCATTACACCAAAATATCCAAATTTGAGATTGTTTTTATTAAAAGTTTCATCATAAATTTTGCAAAGAAAAATATTTACAAGTTTATCAAATGCATTTTCCTTGCCTGATATATTATGCTTGCGTAAAATTTTTGCAAATTCGTGATATTTGCCTTCTTCTTTAAGTTCTTTAAGATTATCAAAAGTTGGAGTAATTTCTAAAATTTTATAAGCATTGACATTTGCTTCAAAAATACCTTGTTTAAAATATTGCAGTTCATAACTTTCTTTCCAAGCTTTAAAAAGTTCTATATTGTTATTAGATTTTTTATAAGAATTTTGTAATTCTTTTTCTTTTAGATATTCTTCGTTATCGTAAGCTTGTATGATGTAATTTTTATATTCTAACTTATCGCTAAAATCACTTGTATAAAGACAAAGATATTTTACACCTTTTTCTTGCTGAAAATAAGAAAAAAGCTGCCCACCATCTTCTTGCATTCTATTCCATTCTTTTATAAACTCACTATTTTTAAAATCTGTGGTTTTACATTCTATAATTAAATAAGGATTGTTTTCATTATCCTTTACTAAAATATCAGCCTTACCACCTTTTTTATCCCTGCCAATATTCCATTTTGGCTCTAACTCTAAATGTTCAGCCTTGTAGCCTTTTTCTAAAAGTCTATGCACACATTCAAAAACTACAAAATTTTCAGGGTGTGAAAAATTAGAAGTAGTTTTATCGTGAATCTTAATTTCTTTTGGGTAAATAATATTTTTATTTTTAAAATCTATAGAAAGTGTATATTTGCCAATTCTTTTTATATAAATTCCATCTTGCTCTAAAAAATTTAAACTCTCTAAAATTTCCTTTAAATTATCTTTTGTGATCATCTCTATCCTTAAAACCTCACTACCTTAGCGCCAAAACCACCTTGATTGATCGGTGCATCACTAAAACTTTTTACACTTTTATGTGCTTTTAAAAATTCTTTTACCGCAAAAGCAAGCTTTCCTGTTCCTATGCCATGATATATTAAAACTTCATCAAATCCAGCAAGCAAGGCATCTGAAATAAATTTATCAAGCCTAGAAATGGCTTCATCGCTTCTAAGTCCGTGTAAATCTAAAGTGATATTTAAATTGCTTGGCTTAGTAATACTTATATTTGTTTTAGGACTTTTTTTAGGAAGCGCTACGCTTTTTTTAAGCAAATTAAGTCCTACTCTTAGATTAAGACCTTCACATTCTATTAAAGCTTCATTTTTAGAAATAGCTTTAATCACTCCTTTAATTTTTTCATATTTTACAAAATCCCCTACCCTTAGCTCTTCATTTTGTTTTATGCTTGGTAAGATAATTTCTTTTTTTAGCTCATTGGCTTTATTTAAACTTCTTTGTTTTTCTTTAATATCTTTTAAATTTATAGTTTTTTTAGCTTCTTCTATGGCTTTATAAAATTTAAATTCTAATTCTCTTAGAGTATTTTTAAATTTTTCTTCTTGTTTTTGCCTTTGTTCTTTTAGATTTTGTAAAATCTCATCAGCAATTTGCTCTTTTTTATGTATATTTTGAAGCTTAGATTTAAGCTCTAGTTCAAGATTGATATTTTTACTCACCATTACTTCTAAATTCTCTTTATCTTCGCCATAAAGCTTTTTGGCCTCTCCTACTAAATTAGCTGGAATTTGATAACGCAAAGCTGTTTCAAAAGCATAAGATTTTCCTATAGTACCTTTTAGAAATTCATACTTTGGTTTTGAAATTTCTTCATCATATAAAGCAGCGATAAGTTCAACTTCTTCATTTTGTGCTAAAAGCATAGCAAGACGCTTATGGTGTGTTGTAATGATGATTTTAAGTTTATTTTTTATAAGATGAGAAATAATAACACTATATAAACAAGCAGCTTCTTCAAAATCTGTTCCAAGTTCTATCTCATCAATTCCTAATAATAAATTCTTTTTAGTAAAAAGTTTGGAGATTTGAAGCATCCTGCCTGCAAAGGTTGAGATATTGTTTTTAACATTTTGAGGATCTTCAATAATAGCATCAAATTCTTTAAAAGAGCCTATTTTGCTTTCATTTGCTTTTATTTTCATAGGTAAAAGATGTTTGGCTAAAAAAGCAGCAGCGAGTAAAGATTTTAATAGCATAGATTTTCCGCCTGCATTTACTCCTGTGATGATTAAAACTTGCTTTTTAAAATCAAGAGAAATGCTTTTTGGATTATCAAGAGCTGGATGAGCAAAATCTTTAAGTATAATTTCATTTGAATTCTCACATAAAATAAATCCATAATCTTTCTTTTTTGCAAGCAAAACCCTAGCACTATAATGATCAAATAAATCAAAAGCATTATTAATAAATTTTAAAAAAGGTATATTTTTAGCTAAGAAAATAGAAAAATTTTTAGCATATTCATAGTAAATCTCTTCTTTTTGATTTTTAATTTTTTCTATATCATCTTGCAAATTTTCAACATTTAAAGGAATGATATAAAAACCCCCTCCACTACTTCTAGCTATAATTTTAGCTTTTAAAGTGTGATTAAACCCTCCTCTTACAAGTAATGCTTCAAAGCCATTTATAAAATGAATTTGCGTATCGATTAAATAAGGGCTAAGCGATTTAGTATAAATAAGCTTTTTGAATTCAGCTCTTATGGCTTCATTTTTAAGTTTTAAAGCTGTATTTAAATTTATAAGTCTTTCATCTAAACTTTCTTTTAGCTCTCCTTTATCGTTAAATTTTAAAGTAAGTTCTAAAATTTCTTTTGAAAGTTGAATTTTTTCAAGCCAAGAGTTTAGATTGGATCCAAAATTAATTTTTTTAAGCTTTTCAAAATAGCAAATAATTTTTACAAACTCATAAATTTCATCTAAATGCAAAATTCCTTGCTTACTTAAATGCATTAAAGCTTTATCCAAATTTAAAACTTCTGGAATTTGTGGAAAGTTGATTTTACAAAGCTCATCGATTCGTTTTAGATGAAGCGAAGAATCACCTTGTAAAAATATATCTTTATCTCTTGAAAAAAGAGCTTTAAATTCTTCTAAATAACTGCCTAAATCAAGTTTTGATATAAGCTCTTCTTTGCTTTCAATCATTTTTTAACCTGCAATGATTGATATCAATAATTAAAGATTTAAAGCTAAGATTGTTATCCTTAGAAATAAAACTCGCTGTGCCAAATTCATAATTAAAATAATCATTAGAAATATTTAAATCTTTACAAATGATGCTTTTACCTTGATTAAAAGCTGTAAGAATTTCACGATTTTTTTCTGCTTTTTTAATATTTTGTATTTCAAAAAATACAGAAAAAATAATAGTAGCTAAAAGTAAAATTACAAAAAAAGGTTTGGTTTTAGATCCTAGTTTTTTACGCAACATAAGAGTGATTAAAAGTAAAATTAAAATAATTAAAAGATAAAATAAAATTTTACTCATTATTTTGCCTTAATTTATTGCTAATATCTCCTGCTCCAAAACCTATAATCAAACCTTTATCAAAGACTCTTCCTTTATCTGTGACTAAAAATTTACCTTCTCTTTTAATATCATTAATAAATAAAGCCTTATCAAAATACTTTTTTAAGTCAATTTCGATTTTTTCTTCTCCTGCGGCATAAACAGGTAAAATCACAAGTTCATCTATATCATCAAATGCTAAAACAAATTCTTTTAAATTTGCAGCCAAACGCGTATAACGATGGGGTTCAAAAATGGCAGTAATTTTTTTATATCCTGCTAATTTTGTATATTCTCTAGCAGCATTTAAAGTAGCTTTAATCTCTGTTGGATGATGACCATAATCATCAATTAAAGCTAAATCCTCATCAGCATATAAAATATCAAATCTTTTTTTAATACCTTGATATTTTTTTAAATTTAATCTAATTTGCTCTATATTTTCATAATTTAATGCCGCTAAAATTGCTAAAGAAGCATCAATGGCTAGATGATAACCCATACCAAATACACTAAAACGTCCTAAATTTTTAAGCTCAAAACTTGTTTTAGGTCTAAAATTTTCAATCTCCATAACACAATTTTTAATATCCTTACTAGGATAAAGACGCAAAGCTTCACCTTTATAATCTTTTAAAAATTCATCTTCTGCATTAATAACGCGAATCTTAGCATTTTCTAAAAAACTAGTATAAGCGTGATGAAGCCTTGAAATTTCATTACCATAATGATCTAAATGCTCTGCTTCTGCATTTGTAACTATGGCTAAATGAGGGTTTGAATTTAAAAATGAACTATCACTTTCATCAGCCTCAAAAATAAGATTCTCGCTTTCTTTATAAATCATATTTGATCCAAATTCTTTTAAAATAGCACCGATAATAACTGATGAATTTGGTATTAAAGAAGCTAAAATACTTGAAGTAGTGCTTTTTCCATGCGCTCCAGCAACTGCAAAAACACGTTTATCTTGCAAAATCAAAGGTAGAGCTTCTTTACGCGAAAGAGTTTTTATACCTAATTCTTTAGCATATTTAAATTCAGGATTTTCTTCTTTTATAGCAGCTGAATAGATTATTAAATCTTTTCCGATAATATTTTCTTTATTGTGTGGGATTGATACGCATACACCTTCACTCTCAAGCTTTTTAGTGATTTTACTCTCTTTTAAATCACTCCCGCTGATTATAAAACCTTTCTCTTTTAAAAATCTTGCTAATGCTGAAATACCTATGCCACCTATACCTATAAAATGAATTTTTTGCATCTTTGCCTCAAATATCTTAAGAAATCAAAAGTAAAAATTCTAACACTTTTTCACTAAAATACCCCTAAAAATCTTGATAAAAAATATCTAAAAAAATTTTAAATTTCTTAGATAAAAATCACTTTATAAAATTAAAATTTATTTATATTGCTTTATACTTAAAGCTTCAAGGATATTTTCATACTTAGTATTTAATTTTTCTAAAAATTCTTGCAACCATTCTTTATAAGCTTTTATATAAGCAAACAAATATTCTCTCTCATCATTCTTATCTCTTATAGCGCAAGAAATCAAATAGCCACGATAAACAAAATTACCTCTTAAGGTTTCATCTTGTACAAACTCATCATTTGCCAAAATATTATTAAAGTTACTTATATTTTGATAAACATTTTGTAAAAATTCTTGTGGCAAGATGATATCTTTACTTAAAATATTGTCTAATGCATCTTTTAAAGCTTTAGCATCATTTAATAAATTTTCACAAGTTTCTTTATCTTGTTTTAATTTTTCAAAGAATTTAGCAATGAGTTTAGCACTTCTATTTTTAGTTAAGGGTTTTAAATTTTCAAATTTAGGTTTTTCTTTATGAAGTAAAGTTTCGCAAGCATTTTTAAAAGATACTTCTTTGGTAAAATTTATCCTTGCTCCACCCTCTGTAGCATTATAAAAATTTACTTCTTTATTGCAAGCAAAAAGGTATTCTAATTTGATACGATAATCATTCCAAAGCACGTGAGTTAAAACCTCACCTTTTCCTCCATAAGTAAAACATTTTAACTTTTGAATATTATCTACACTATCACAATCTACCCCATAAGCAAAATTTTTTGAATGAGAATTTCCTTTCTCATCATAGGCTAAATCTTGTCCTATCATAATGATATTTTTAAATCCTAAGGCAAGAGCTAGAGTATAAGAGAAATGACTTACGTGAGTTCCTGTATCTATATAGCCAAAATCATTTAAATGATAACGCATATACAAAGATTTATTTCTAATACAAAGAATAATTTTTTCTTTTTTTAAAAAATCAACAACATTTGGCGATGTTGCACATTCAAGCATTATTAATGTATTATTTAAACTAGATTTATTTTCAAAAAATTTAATTGGATAATCATTATAATCTAAATTTGTTACATAATCAGGCTTGATATCTTCTTTAAGCAAGATGTTTAAAGCTCCATCAGCGCAAAAAATAAAAGCTTTATTTTGATATTTTTTAAGTAAAGGTAATTGCTTGGCAAGTGAAGGTCCTGCTGAAACTACTATAGCTGTATCAAAAGCATTTTTTCTTTGAGCTATAAGTCTTTGAAAAGGAATATTTTCTAACATTGTAGGGATATTACAAAGAAATTGTTTATAAGTTAAAAGAGGAAGATAGCAAGTTCTATCAGCATTTCTTATAGCTACATCAGCTGTTTTTATACATATCTCATTAACTTTTAATATCTCGTTATTAAAAAAATCTTTATAATATAAAGAACTAATAAAAAGCTTATATAAACTTAAATATTCAAGTATATCTTGATGATCGAAAAACATAGCAACTTGAATTTCAAAATCAAAAGCATTAGGATCAAATAAAATAATTTTATAATTTTTTAATTCTTCGCTGATATCTACAATATTTAAAGCTAAAATTAAAAGTTCAATTTCACTTTCAAAAACAAAAATATGTTTATATTTATAACTTAAATTTTTAATCAATTCCCCATTAGCTATACCATAGATAAAAATAAAAGGATAATTTTTACTTTCATTGAAAATAGAACTGATAAATTGATTCATTTGCTCCTTATTTTCATATAAATACCTTTTTTGAGAATCATAAATATTTAAATTTTCATCTATTCTAAAGCTTAATTTCGACTCATTTAAAAAGGTTAAGATTTTTGAAGCAAGATCATAATTTGAGATCTTTAAACTTTCTATATTTTTAAAAAAAATATCCACATTTAATCCTAAGAAATATCAAATTTTATTTTTTATAATTTTATCAAATCCCCATAAATTTCTTGCTTCGTTAGCTTTTTTTGGTTCTACAATAAGCATTTCTTCTTCATTTCCAAGCTTTTCTTCTATCTCCCCAAAAGCATTAATAAACATAGTATCGCCATAAAAATTCCATTCTTCACTATGTTTTGAAGTCCCTATACGATTAACCCTTAAAACACTAGTATGATTTAAAAAGGCTCTTATTTTTAAAAGCTCTTCCCAACGTTTTTTACTTTCAAATGTAGAAGCAGTAGGAATAATAACAAGATCAATCTTTTTTTCCATAATTTTTTTCCAAAAAATATCAAAATGAGCCTCAAAACCAAAAATTAATGCACACTTTAATCCTTCATAGCTAAAATGAAAAAGTTTAAGCTCGTCTTGTTCTTTATTGTTAAAAAAAGCCTTTTCATTCCAATGAGTATAGGGCATTAAAATTTGTTGTTCATAAATTTTAATCATCTTAGGTGAAACTTTAAGACAGGTTTTTTTATATCCCTTAGTTTCCACGCTGATAAAAGGTGCAATAATTTCTAAATCATATTTTTTAGAAAGTTTTATAAGACTTTCTTTTTTAACTTCGCTTTGTTCTTTAATCATACTTTTTGGCATAGAAAGCAATTCTGTAAAAAAACTATTGATAACATATTCTCCAAGTATAACTAAATTTGCACCACTTTCTTTTGAAGCTTGCAAATAATAATCAAGTCTTGACTCACTTAAAGCCAAAGTAGGAAATTGTAAAGCAGCTATTTTACTCATTGATTTTTTCCACCTCTAATTTTGCTTTATCTAATTCCATTCTAGCTTTTTTGATATTTTCTAAACCAATTTTGTAAATTTTAACACTTTCATTTAAAGTTAATTCATCATTGTTTAATTTCTCTAAAGCTTCATTAGCTTTTTCTAATTTTTCCTCAAAACTCATTGATTATTTACCTTATAATTTGGTGCTTCGTGTGTGATAGTTACATCATGAACGTGACTTTCTTTTAAACCTGCACTAGTAATTTCTACAAATTCAGCTTTTTCTTTAAATTCTTGTATATCCTTTGCTCCTACATAACCCATAGAAGATCTCAAACCCCCTAAAAGCTGATGAACCACATCTTTAATACTTCCAACATAAGGCACGCGTCCTTCTATACCTTCTGGAACTAGTTTCTCTTGTGCTGTTCCTTCTTGAAAGTATCTATCAGAGCTCCCTTTTTGCATAGCACCAAGAGAACCCATACCTCTATAAGTTTTATATTGTCTTCCTTGATAAGTAAAAAGCTCTCCTGGGCTTTCATTTGTTCCAGCAAGCAATGAACCTATCATCACAGAACTTGCCCCAGCAGCTAAAGCTTTGGCAATATCTCCAGAATATTTTATCCCACCATCTGCTATAACAGGAACATTAAATTTAGCAGCTTCTAAAGCACACTCATCAATAGCTGAAATTTGAGGAACTCCAACTCCTGAAACGATCCTTGTTGTACAAATACTCCCAGGTCCAATACCTACTTTAATAGCATCAACACCTAATTCACATAAAGCTTTAGTAGCTTTTGCAGTAGCTATATTACCAGCTATTATATCTACATTAGAATAAGTTTTTTTAAGTTCTTTTATAGTATCCATAATTCCTTTTGAATGCCCATGAGCTGAATCAAGAACTATAGCATCAACACCTGCTTCAATTAAAGCTTTAGCCCTATCCATTTGACCCACTCCAATTGCAGCTGCTACACGCAATCTTCCTAATTTATCTTTATTTGCATTAGGATATTCTTTTCTCTTTTTAAGATCTTTTATAGTAATAAGACCTTCAAGATATCCTTTCTCATCTACTATAGGAAGTTTTTCAACCTTATTAGTACTAAAAATTTTCTCTGCATCATCCAAAGTACAACCTTTTGGAGCTGTGATTAAAGGTGGTTTAGTCATTACATTTTCAACTAAATTATCTAAATTACTTTCAAATCTTAAATCACGATTAGTTAAAATTCCTATTAATTTTTTATTTTCATCAACAACAGGAACGCCAGAAATTCTATACTCTGCCATAAGTTCTAAAGCTTCTTTAACACTAGCTTTAGCACCTATATAAATAGGATCATAAATTACACCACTTTCACTTTTTTTTACCCTTTTAACTTCTCTAGCTTGTGAAGCTATATCCATATTTTTATGGATTACTCCAATACCGCCAAGTCTTGCCATCATAATAGCTGCTCTGTGTTCAGTTACTGTATCCATAGCTGCAGATACTAAAGGAATATTTAAAGTGATATTTTTGGTTAATTTTGTATCAATTTTTACCTCTTTAGGTAAAACCTCAGAATATCCTGGACACAAAAGCACATCTTCAAAAGTTAAGGCACGTTTAATGATTTTCATAATAATCCCTATTTATTTTTTATAATTTTTTCTAAATTTAATGCACCATCTAAAAGAGTTTGCTCATCAAATTGCTTACATATTAGCTGAGCCGAAATATTAAGATTATTTTTATCTTTTCCTACAGGAATACTAATACCTCCAAGTCCTGCTAAATTCACTGAAATCGTATAAACATCTTCTAAATAATTTTGCATAGGAGTTTTTTGAGTATCAAAAGAAAAAGCAGTAGTTGGGGTAACTGGCATAAAAATAAGATCACAATCTTGTAAAATATCTTTGTATTTATTTTTGATAAAAGTTCTTGCTTTTAAAGCTTTTATATAATAAGCATCATAATACCCACTACTCAAAACAAAAGTTCCTAATAAAATACGACGCTTAACCTCATCTCCAAATCCTTCATTTCTTGTATTGATATACATTTCATTTAAGCTATCTTGTTTTTCACTTCTTCGCCCAAATCTCACTCCATCATAACGACTTAAATTTGTACTTGCTTCAGCTGCAGCGATAATATAATACGCTGCTATATCAAATTTAGAATCAAGTAAATTTTTATAAATAATATTATGTCCATATGATTTTAATAATTCTATAGTTTTTAAAAGAGTTTGTTTTACTTCAGTACTTGCCTCATCAATATAATTTTGTATAACAGCTATAGTTAATTTTTTATCAGAATTTAAATTTGGTGCTGTTTTGGTAAATTCTATTTTAGCACTCGTGCTATCTAATTCATCATATCCTGCGATCGCATCATAAAGTAAAGCAGCATCTTCTACATTTTGAGTTAAAACACCAATTTGATCAAGACTTGAAGAATAAGTTACCAAACCATAACGACTAATGCGGCCATAACTTGGCTTAAAACCTACACATCCACAAAAAGCAGCGGGTTGCCTTACTGATCCACCTGTATCTGTTCCTAAGCTTGCTAAAGCTAAACCACTAGAAACTGCAGCGGCACTTCCACCACTACTTCCACCTGGAACCTTACTAAAATCTAAAGGATTTAAAGTTTTACCATAATAAGAATTTGCAGTAGAACTTCCCATAGCAAATTCATCCATATTAGTGCGTCCAAAAGGTGAAAAACCATTTTCTTTTAATTTTTTTATAGCACTTGCATCATAAGGAGAAACATAACCTTGTAAAATTTTTGAAGCACAAGTAAGCTCCCAATCTTTTACACAAATATTATCTTTAATAGCAACTGGAATACCTTTTATACTATCTGTTAAATCTTTATCTAGAAATTGTTCAACAAAGGCACCAATTTGCTTTTGCTTTTTTGCTTTTTCATTTAATTCTTTTTTTAAATTTGCAAGTTCTTCTTTAGAATATGTCAAAGCTTCTTTTAAAGTAATCATTTCTTATCCTTTGTTAATTTTATAAAAAATACAGCCAAGGCACTTAAAAGCAAAACAATAACAATCGTTGCAATTATAATACTAAAAGGCATAGGTTCTAAAAACATTATAAATCCAATACCTTAGAGCAACGATCACATAAACATTCTTCTTTTATAGCTTTAAATCTCCAACATCTTGGGCATTTATACTCTTTAGCTTTCGAAATAATAAATTTTTCATTATTAACTTCAAATTCGCTTAGAATTTCATTATTTTCATCTATGCTTATATCACTTACTATAAACCAATCAATCATTTCATCTTTATCTAAATTTAAAATAAAAGATGAAGTGGTATAAAGCTTAAGTTCTAAAGTAGATCTAATAATTTTATCTTTTTTCAAAATATCTATTTTTTCAAAGAATTTTTCTCTTGCTTCTAACAAAAATTTATCTTCTATATCAAAAGCTATATTTAATTCTTCATTAAAACTAAGATCAAATACATCTACTATATCATTATTTTTTATAATTTTATTACTATGCTCTAAAGCTTCATCAATGGTATAAGTAAAAAAAGGTGCTAAAATATTAAATAATTCTTTAGTAATTAAAGCCATAGCTACCTGAGTACTTCTTCTTTTTAAGCTATCTTTTTGCTCACAATAAAGTCTATCTTTGCTAATATCTAAGTAAATTCCACTTAAATAAGAGCTTAAAAAATTTAGAAGATAGTTAAAACCTTTTGCAAATTCATAATTTTTAAAAGATTCTTTAGTATTTTTAAATACCATTTTAGCTTTAGAAAGTATCCATTGATCTATAAAAGAAAATTCTTTAACATTTAAATCATTTAAATCATTAATATTTGCAAGTAAAAATCTTATGGTATTTCTAATTTTTCTATATTGTTCGCTAACTTGTTTTAGAATATTATCTGAAATTTTTAAATCACTTGAATAATCACTTAATAAAACCCATAATCTTAAAATCTCTACTCCATAAGTTTTAGCAACATAATTTGGAGCTATTACATTACCTTTGGACTTAGACATTTTTTGCCCCTTTTCATCAATGCTAAATCCGTGTGTTAAAATACTCTTAAATGGATTTTGATTATTAATAGCAACACTTGTAAGCAAAGAGCTTTGAAACCATCCTCTATGCTGATCGCTTCCTTCTAAAAACATATCAGCAGGTAATTCTCCTGCATCATAATTACAAGATTTTAAAACAGCATTCCAAGTACTTCCACTATCAAACCAAACATCAAGTATATCATTGATCTTTTCTAAATTTTGTGCTTCATATTTTGAATTAGGCGGTAATAAATCTTTTATTTCAAGACTCCACCAAGCATCAGAACCCTGTTTTTCAAAAATATCTGCAATAAATTCTAAAATTTCATCATCCAAAATTACTTCTTTTGAATTTTTATCTCTAAAAAAGGCTATAGGAGTTCCCCAAACCCTTTGTCTTGATATACACCAATCAGGACGATTTTCAATCATAGAGCCAATTCTTTTAATACCACTTTGAGGGTAAAATTTTACTTTAGCAATTTGCTCTTTAGCGCACTCTCTTAAAGTATTTCCATTTTTAAGTTCATCCATTACTATAAACCACTGCTTAGTCGCTCTATAAATTACTGGCTTATGTGTTCTCCAGCAAAATGGATAAGAATGTATAAATTTAGAAGAATGCAAAAGATGCTCTCCTAAAAGTTCTAAAATTCTTTCATTTGCTTTAAAAACGTGAAGTCCGATAAATTCATCTAATAAATCTTGTGGTAAAAGTTTTTTAAGTCTTAAAGTTTCATCATAACAACCACTATCATCTACCGGCATTATGGTTTCAATATCATATTTCAAACAAGCATAATAATCATCTTCTCCGTGTCCTGGAGCTGTATGCACAAGCCCGCTTCCACCTTCCATTAAAACATGATTTGCAAGAATTAAAATAGACTTTCTTGAATTTAAAGGATTGATTGCTTCTAATTTTTCTAAATCTTTAGCCTGAAATTCTTTTTCTATCTCTCCTGTTGTAAGATTTTTTTCTACCATGTTTTTAAGCAAAGCTTTGGCAAAAATAAATCCTTCTTTTGTTAAAACATAAATTTCATCAGGATTTAAGGCAATAGCTTGATTTGCAAGCAAAGTCCAAGGTGTGGTAGTCCAAATTACTGCACTAGCTTTTTTTACCCCTAATTTTTCACAAGAAATTTGATCCAAATCAAAACTTACAAAAACAGAATAATCTTCTTTATCTTGATACTCTACCTCAGCTTCCGCTAAAGCAGACTTTGCAGCCCAACTCCAAAAAACAGGCTTAGATCTTTCTAGCAAAAGACCTTTTTTAGCAATCTGACATAAAGTTCTATAGATATTTGCCTCAAAAGTAAAATCCATTGTAAGATAAGGTTTATCCCAATCAGCAATGATGCCTAAGTCTTTAAATTCTTGCTTTTGAATATTAACAAATTCCTTAGCGTGCTCACGACATAATTCTCTAATTTGATTTTTACTAAGCAAATGTTTTTTATCTTGAATTTTTATCTCTACTTGTTGTTCTATAGGAAGTCCGTGACAATCCCAACCTGGAGTAAAACGAACTTTTTCGCCTTGAAAATAATGAAGTTTTATAATAGTTTCTTTTAAAATTTTATTTAAAGCATGTCCTATATGGATATGACCATTTGCATAAGGAGGACCATCGTGTAAAGTAAAACTTTTATTTGCATTTTTACGTTTTTGTTTTATTTTTTCATAAGCATAATTTTTATCAAACCATTTATAAAAACGTTGCTTTTCATTTTCACCTAAATTAGCCCTCATGGGAAAACTTGTATCTGGCAAAAGTAAAGTATTTTTATAATCCATAAATCCACCTAAAAAATAATGTAATTTTACTCTAAATAGCTTTAATTTAGCCTTTGTTTTTAGATATAATATTAAATTAGTATAAATATCAAGGAAATATATAATGAAACATTTGCTTTTTATTTTAGGAGATGAGATTATTGCCAATACAAATTATAAAAATTATATTTATAGAGTTTATGAAAAAAAATTTAAAGAGATAAATGAAATTAAGATCCAAAATAAAACTGATAAAGATTTACCATTTTTACTTGAAAATTTAATGCAAAAATACGATTTTATTACTATATTTTCTAGCTTTGAATATTATCCTACTGTAGCAAAAATTCTTGCAACTTTAAATGAAGATAATCTTGTTTTAGAAGAAAATACTCTTGTTCCAAGTAAATCTCTTTACGAAAAAGATAGCTTTATGATTAAATTTGCAAATTGTAAAATTAATGTTTTAAAAATTCAAACAAATCATACAATCCCAAATTTAATCGGAGAAATAACACTAAATTTTAAATATTTTTGTCTTTTTGGTATAGATAGTGAAAGTGCAAGCTTACTGCTTGAAACTCTAACAAAATCTTATGAAGTAAAAATCAAAGTTACTCAGCTTTTAGAACATATAAATCTTATTAGAGTCTCAAGTTCTCAATATGGAAAACTTGAAAGTTTTTTAAAAAGTGTTCAAAATTTATTCGGACAAAAATTTTTCCTAGGAAAAGATCCTATTGAATTTATAAGTAAAAAACTCTTAGAAAAAAATATGAAAATTTCTTTCGCTGAAAGTTGTACTGGAGGGCTTTGTGCATCAACAATTACTCAAATTCCAGGAATTAGTCAAATCTTTGAAGGTTCTATTGTAAGCTATTCTAATCGTATTAAACACGAATGGCTTGGGATAAGCGAAGATATTTTAGAAAATAATGGAGCATATAGTGAAAAATGTATTTATTTTATGTTAAAAGGTATTTTTAAAACTGCTAAACCAGATTTTGCTTTAGCAATCAGTGGTATAGCAGATAAAGAAGATATTAAAGAACATAAAGCAGGAACAATTTACATTGGAGCAATGTTTAAAGATGGAACCTATATACAAGAAATACTCTATCTTAAAGGAGATAGGGAATTTGTAAAAGAACAAGCAGTTTTAGGGGCCTTTTGCTTAATGCTTAAATTAAAACCAGAAATCTTTGAATTTTAATATTTTTTTACTTTCATAGTATGTTATAACTAGTATTTAAAAAAGAATTGACAAAGATTTAAATTACTTTAAGTAATAAATTAAAATATATAATATTGAGAAAATTTTAATTGTTATAAAAATTTTATTCTTATTTTTTAAAAATTTTTACCAAGTTTTTGTCTTATTTTTATAAAATATAATTAATTTTATTATTTTAAGGTTTTTTATGAATTTGCCAAATGCTTTAGCATCTTTAAGAATTATATTTGCACCCTTATTATTTTTTCTACTTACTCATTCTTTTGAAGAAATTCATCAAAGTTGGATTAATTATTTTGCGGCTTTAACTTTTTCTTTAGCTGCTTTAAGTGATTTTTTTGATGGATATATTGCTAGGACTTGGGGACAAATAACAAAACTTGGATCAATTCTAGATCCTTTAGCTGATAAAATGCTCATTTTAGCAGCATTTATTGGACTTTTAATGATGGGCAGAGCTAATGAGTGGATTATTTATATTATCTTGGTAAGAGAATTTTTTATCACAGGATTTCGCGTCGTTATGGTAAGTGAAAATTTAGATATTAGTGCATCATTTGCTGGAAAATTAAAAACCGGATTTCAAATGGTAGCTATTGGGTTTTTAATAATGCAGTGGCCCTTCGCACAAATTTTGCTTTATATTGCTTTAATCCTTACTCTTTATTCTGGCTATGAATATATTTATGCTTATATAAAAGGAAGAAAATGAGATCTTTATTATTTTTAGCTTTAATTCTTATAATAGGATTTAAATTTTATTCTATTAATTTTCTTGTTACTTTATTGGTTATTTCATTTTTAATTTTTTTCCACGAACTTGGACATTTTTTGGCAGCAAAATCTTTAGGAGTAAAGGTTGAAATTTTTAGCATAGGATTTGGAAAAAGTCTTTTAGAATATAACTTTAAAGGAACAATTTATAGATTAAGCACCTTGCCACTTGGAGGTTATGTAAAACTCAAAGGACAAGATGATATGAGACCAGGGGTTGAAAATTTAGATAAAGATAGCTATAGCATTTTAAATCCTATAAAAAAAATTTACATACTTTTTGCAGGACCATTTTTTAATATATTTTTAGCTTTTTTACTTTATATCATAATCGCAAATTTAGGCATACAAAAATTTTCTCCTATAGTTGGAAATGTAGCTTTAGATTCTGCTGCTTTTCACGCAGGAATACAAAAAAATGATACAATTTTAGAGATCAATAATCATAAAATTAAAAGTTTTGATGAAATTTCTAAACTAGTTAAAAATGAAAAATTACAAATTTTAATCCAAAGAAATAATGAAAAAATACAAATAGAACTAACACCAAAAATAGCATCTTCTTATAATGAATTTTTACAGCCAATTCAAAAGCCATTGATTGGAATTTCACCAAATGGAGAGCTAAGTACTATATATTATAAAGGTTTTAGTGCTTTAAAATATGCCTATGATGAAAGTTTAAATGCTTCAACACTTATCATAAAAGGTATAGCAAAACTTTTAAGTTCTGAAATTGATGCAAAAAATTTAGGTGGCATTATCACTATGGTCGATATAACTTCTAAAGCAGCGCATAATGGTATTTCGATGCTTTTAATTATTACAGCTTTAATCTCCATTAATCTTGGAATTTTAAATCTCTTGCCTATACCTATGCTTGATGGAGGGCACATACTTTTTAATTTATATGAAATGATTTTTAAACGTAAGGTTCCACAAAAAGTTTTTGAATATTTAAGCTATGGTGGTATGGCTATTTTATTAGCCTTAATGCTTTTTGCAACATTTAATGATATTAAAAGAATAATACAATGAATCAATTTAAATTCCCTACGCCAAAATTTGATGATAAAAGTAAAATGATTAGCTTTAGACGTCGCATACGTTTTTATTTAAGAAAACTTTTATATTATCCTCAAATTAGATTTCTCGAAAAAACACTAAATATAGAAGAAAACAAACATTTAAAAAATTTTTTTAATAAACCAGAAATTTGCTATAACGCCATAAGAAGATTTTGTGATAAAAGTTTTAATGCAAATGAGCGTGTCAAAACTTTAATCTATGACGCAAATCAAGGACTTAAAAATTTTAAATTTTTACCCAAAGATCAACTTATCTTTAATTTTGGTGAAGATTTTGAACTTTATTTAGGAAAAAATCATCATGTCCACGAAGAAGGTTTTTGGGCTTTTTCTCTTAAATATCAAAAGCATATTATTGAACAATGTTGTTTTTGTTTTACTTTGGAAAACAATCTTTTAATTTCTTGCATTCAAGGTTATAAACACGCTAATTTTAATGCTTTAGATATAAATAAAATCTTTACCAAAAAATGTCATGGATCACGTCCTATAGCTTTACTTATAGAATGTGTTAAAATACTTTGCAAATGTTTAAAACTTAACGTTACACTTGGAGTTTATGAAAAAAACCAAATCAGATCTCAAAAGGGATATGATAAAGGTTATTTTGTTAATTATAAAAAAATTTGGCTTGAAAATGGAGGAAAGCTCGTTAAAATAAATAATCACAAATATTATGAGCTTTCACACGAACAAAAAAGTCTAGAAGAAATACCTAGCAATAAACGCTCTATATATAAAAAACGTTTTATTATGTTTAAAGAAATTAGACAAAATTTAAATCAAATTTTGTCTAAATAATGCTTTTTAAATATTTAATACTTTTTTCACAACCTTGTTTTTGAAGTTTTAAAAGTTTTTCTAAATATTCATTTGAAACTTCTTGAGGATAATAATACTGCATCGCTTTTAAATCATTAAACAAAGGTTGTTCTATTTTAAAAGCTCCACTACCTAATTCTTTTACTCCACCTGTACCTTTTTCTCTTTTAAAAGTAGCACAATATGGAAAACATTGCTCTATATTTATCCTTTCTAAACCTTGATCTTTTAAAATCTTAATACAAGTTTTTATATCTAAATTACCATCACCCAAAGGAACTCCACAAACATATGCAGTATCATCTTCTATAAAAACAATATGATCTTTACAATGAGTACTAAAAGTATATTTAGCCATATTTTTACAAGCAACAATTGGATCTTCATAAGCCATCATCGAATTTCCAAAATCATACAAAAAGCCGATATTAGGATGATTGATTAAATTTAAAAGCTCAAGCAATTCAGTAGATGTTTGATACTCGTGATTTTCAATTGCAAGTTTTAAGTTATTTTTTTCTAGAAGTGGAATTAAAGCTTTAATCTCACTGGCTACGCTTAAAAATTCTTCTTTATTAAATCTTGCAGTAATTTTAGAATCATCAAAAGCCCCATCACTTGCATTTTTTACCTTTTTGGTGTTATCAGTTAAAGGCACATAAGATCTTATAATATCTGCATTTAAAATTTTACAAACTTTACTGATTTTTTCAAATTTGTTTAAATCAAAACCTTTAGCATCAATTTCACAATACATTTTATATTCATCAAGCTTAGCCTTTATCTTTAAAAGATGTTTTTCATCATCACTTCCTAAACATCCCCACTCTTCATCTAATCCAAAATCTTTAATAATATTTATAATAACACCATCACATCCTAAATTTTTAGCAAAATCTATATAAGAAAATATATCCATTTTACCATTTTGAAACCAAAGATGCATACTTTCTGTCTCTAAACCTATTTTCATTGAATTACTCCTTGTAATTTTTTCTTAGCTATCATTTTAAGTAAAATCGAAGTTACAATAACTCCACAAATTGCAAAAAATCCCATAAGCCCAAAAACAATTTGATATCCAAACAAACCTTGAAATTTATCAATAATAAAACCATAAAGTGCAAAGCAAAAAAGTTGCGGAGAATATCCAAATATACAAGCTATACTCATAGCTGCTCCGCTAATTTCTCTTGGGATTTGAATTTCATCTACTGGAGCAAAAAATGTTGCTCTCATTGTAAAAACTAAAGCTGCAAAACCTAGAGTTAAGCTCATTCCAAAATAGATATTTAAACTGTGATGAGGCATAAAAATAAAAATCAAAATTGCAATAACGGCCAAAATAAGAGCAAAACGTAAATATTTAGTAGATGAGTGAAATTTTTTATCTGCTAAATATCCCCCAATAGGTCCGCCAACCAATTTTAAAGTATATTGATTAATGATTCCATAAGCACCTACTAAAGCTACTGGCATACCATAAATATCTTTTAAAAAAGGGATAAAATAAGTAAGCCCGCAATAAACTGAATAAATGGTAAAAATAGTTAATGATACTACCCAAATTTCTGGTGTTTTAACCGCTTTTAATACTCCATTCCAAGCAGCTTTATTTTTACTAATCTCATTACCTTTTTCATCTTTGGTATTTATTTTATCATCTTCAAGTAAAAAATAAGCCAAAATTCCAGCTACAATTACACAAGCACTATAAAAAAGTATAGCAGCTCTTAAACCACCAGCGCCTGAACCCAAAAATAAGAAAATTCCTAAAGCACTAAAAGCAACTATAGTATCAATAACTCCGCGTCCTGCTTCTAAAAATCCAAAAAGTCTTCCTTGTTGTGTAGAGTCTCCAAGCAAACGGATAGCTTTTAATAACACAGGCCAATAAATCACTTCTCCAAATAAAGAAAGTAATCCCCAAGCAATTAAAATTCCATAAAAAGAAGGAAAGGTTGAAATATAAATTCCAATAAGTCCAACACAAATTAACGATAAAGGGATAAGAATTTTTTTAGAAAATCTATCAGCAATATAAATAGAAGCAAAATTTCCGATTGTTTGAACTATACCATAAACAGATAGAGCAAGACCAATTTGAGTATTACTAAGACTCATAAATTCTTGCATAGGTACATAAAAAGCATCTTTTAATGAAGAAAGTTTAAATACAGTCCCTCCACCCATAACCAAAACAATAAAAGTAAGCCAACGAATAGGCTGTTTATTATTTGACATAATAAAACCTTTTTTAATTAATTTGAAATAAATAATAACTAAAAATAAATCAATATTAATCATATATTAAAAATTTATTATCAATGTTTAAAATTTTGTAACTTTTTGTAATAATTTTAAAAAGTATATATTAAGTATTTTTTGATATAATGTTAAGTTCCTTGCCTACAAGAGATAATCTTTAAGGCTTAATATCCACAAGGAGAAAACAATGAAACATTATGAGGTTTTATTTATTTTAAAGCCTACTTTAACAGAAGAGGAAGTAAATACTAAGTTGGAATTCATTAAAGAAGTCCTTACAAAAAATGGTGCAAGCATCGAAACAACTGTTCCAATGGGAACTAGAAAACTTGCATATAAAATTAAAAAATATGAAAGAGGAACTTATTTTGTAATTTATTTTAAAGCTCCTACAAATTTAATCAAAGAACTTGAAAGGGTTTTAAGAATTACTGAAGAAGTGATAAGATTTTTAATTGTAAAATATGAAAATAAAAAAGAAATTGCAGCATGGGAAAAGCTTAGCCAAGGTATTAAGCAATCAAAAAAAGAAATTAAACCTATAGAGGCTCCAGAAATTCAATAAGGAAAAAAATGTTTAATAAAGTTGTTTTGGTAGGAAATCTTACTAGAGATATAGATATGCGTTATGCACAAAGTGGTAATGCTATAGGAGCTTCAGCTATTGCTGTAACTAGAAGATTTACAACAAATGGAGAAAAAAGAGAAGAAACTTGTTTTATTGATATTACCTTCTATGGAAGAATGGCTGAAATAGCTAATCAATATCTCTCTAAAGGTAGCAAAATTCTTATAGAAGGTCGTTTGAGATTTGAACAATGGAGTGATCAAAATGGTCAAAATCGCTCTAAACATAGTGTTCAGGTTGAAAATATGGAAATGCTAGGTGGAAATGCTCCACAGCAAAATGGAAATTTCAATAATACAAGTAACTATAATGGAAATTATAACAACAATTATGAGAGTCAAAGCTATGATCCTTATATGAGTGATAATTTTAGAAAAAATGCTCCACAAAATGCTCCACAAAAACAAAGTCCTAGCCAAAACCAAGAAAAAATTAAAGAAATAGATATTGACGCTTACGAAAGCGATGATACAGATTTACCATTTTAAAGGAAAAAATTATGGCAGAAAAAAGAAAATACTCACGTAAATATTGTAAATATACAGAAGCAAAAGTTGAATTTATCGACTATAAAGATACTGCAATGTTAAAACACGCTTTATCTGAAAGATTTAAAATTATGCCACGTCGTTTAACTGGAACAAGCAAAAAATACCAAGAAATGGTTGAAGTTGCAATTAAACGTGCAAGACACGTGGCTCTTATCCCTTATATAGTAGATAGAAAACAAGTTAAAGAAAACCCTTTTGAAGGTTTATAATATTTACCAAGACTTCCAAAAGTCTTGGTTTGTATAAATTAACTCTTTTTTATTGATAAAAATTTCCTCATTAACTGCTTGATTTGAATTTAAAAGAATACTAATATTTATAATAATAACTCCATCTTTTGATAGATTGGCATCTTGATTGATATTTTTAAATTTAAAATTATCACACTCAGCAATAGGATAAAAATAATCAATTCTTACTATGTCATTATATTTTGGATAATTAAATTTTACAAAATCAATACATTCTTTACCTTCTTGCTTAGCTTTATATAAAAAATATTTAGAAAGTTCTTTTGCATTAAGACTTAAAATTCTAGCTTGAATATAATAATATTCATCTCTTAACATTCTTGGTATATAACTTGAAATATTAAAACTTAAATTTATAAGAAAAGAAACTAAAGTAATTAAAAAAACAACACTGATTAATATATAAGCTTTTTTCATTGATATAAAAATTTTTCCAAACATAAATTCTTATCATCTTGCGATGAACAAAGCTTTACTTTAAATCCTTTATCATTATCTTTTATAATAAAATCACTAATATTTTGCACTAATATTCCTTTTAAAACATTGTTTTTAGAAAAAGGATTAAGTTCATATTTTAATTCTTGATTTTCTAAAAAAAGAGTTAATTTTGCTTGCAAAGGCAAATAATGTCCTGTAATATTT
>NZ_JAENKS010000118.1:0-454 GCF_016598975.1 Campylobacter sp. 2018MI34 | reverse complement strand
CGCCTGCATTACGCAGATTTCTCAGCAAGAATCGAAATGCTTGCGGACGACTTGGAACATTATAAAGCAGTGCCAAAAGCACCATCAGCCATTGGTTTCCGGCACAATGCAAAAACGGACGAAAAAGAATAATCCGCTGCGGTGGCAACGGATTACTGTAAACTTATTTTTTACCGGACTGTTTTGGGACTTTCAAGCCTTTTTCTTTTGCTTCGGAAATCCCGATGGCTACTGCCTGTTTTCGGTCGGTGACTTTATCGCCGGAGGAAGACTTCAGTTTTCCTTCTTTGAATTCGTCCATTACCTCACCGATTTTCTCCTGTGCTTTCTTGGAATATTTCTTTTCTGCCATGACCTACGCTTTTTAGTTAATTTTTATATGATCTTACAGCACAACGCCTATCTCATATACGTTTGCATGTTTTCTATACTTTACTCGCTCACGCGTCTGGAC
>NZ_JAENKS010000117.1:0-454 GCF_016598975.1 Campylobacter sp. 2018MI34 | reverse complement strand
CCGCATCGCCGTGGCCGGTACCGACTTTCTCGCCGATATAGAGCATCGGGGCTTCGTCGATTTCGCCTTCGCCAATCACGATGGTGCCGTCAATGTTGACCTGGTTGAGCATGATACGCATGGCGTTGACCGCCGCGCCGTCCGCGGTATTTTTATCGCCGCGTCCCAGCCATTTGTAGCCAGCCAGCGCCGCCGCTTCGGTCACACGGGAAAATTCGATGGCAAGTTCTCGTCTCATAACAAACTCGTAGCAAAAAGGAGTGGCGCGCAGTGTAGCACAGGGGAAGGAGGGAATAATTGATGTGTGTGCGGAGTTGCCCCCGCACAAAGATTTTGCCGGATGGCGACCTTACTTGTCGTGATCTTCCCACGCCATTGCGCGTTTAACCGCTTTCTTCCAGCCACTGTAACGGTAGTTACGCTCGGTGGTTTCAATGCCGGGGCGGAATTCTCG
>NZ_JAENKS010000116.1:0-454 GCF_016598975.1 Campylobacter sp. 2018MI34 | reverse complement strand
CTTTTGTCTTATTCAAAGGCCTTACATTTCAAAAACTCTGCTTACCAGGCGCATTTCGCCCAGGGGATCACCATAATAAAATGCTGAGGCCTGGCCTTTGCGTAGTGCACGCATCACCTCAATACCTTTGATGGTGGCGTAAGCCGTCTTCATGGATTTAAATCCCAGCGTGGCGCCGATTATCCGTTTCAGTTTGCCATGATCGCATTCAATCACGTTGTTCCGGTACTTAATCTGTCGGTGTTCAACGTCAGACGGGCACCGGCCTTCGCGTTTGAGCAGAGCAAGCGCGCGACCATAGGCGGGCGCTTTATCCGTGTTGATGAATCGCGGGATCTGCCACTTCTTCACGTTGTTGAGGATTTTACCCAGAAACCGGTATGCAGCTTTGCTGTTACGACGGGAGGAGAGATAAAAATCGACAGTGCGGCCCCGGCTGTCGACGGCCCGGTAC
>NZ_JAENKS010000115.1:0-456 GCF_016598975.1 Campylobacter sp. 2018MI34 | reverse complement strand
GGGGTAATGCGTAAGTAGCCGATCCTTCCGTGGATCGGCGCTTCTTCAGGCAGGGTAATCGCGGTTGATCCAGGCGTGATCCTCTTCCCAGGTGAACATCCATTGGCGCACCGGGCCTGCCATCACGTTGAGATAGTAGCTGTCATACCCCGCCATCGTCGCCACCGGGTGATAGCCTTTTGGCACCATCACCACGTCACGATCGTACACCGCCATACACTCGTCCAGCTCCCGGTCGTCGGTATACACCCGCTGCATACAAAAACCCTGCGGCGGGTTGAGACGGTGATAATAGGTCTCTTCGAGGTACGTTTCCTGCGGCGGGTTATCGGTGTCGTGCTTGTGGCTTGGATAAGAGCTGGTGCAGCCTTCGTTGGTCCACACTTCCACCACCAGCAGGCTGTCGGCGGGTTTATCTTCCGGCAGAATGTTGTGCACGTAGCGCTGATTATGCCC
>NZ_JAENKS010000114.1:0-459 GCF_016598975.1 Campylobacter sp. 2018MI34 | reverse complement strand
GTATTGAATCAATCCGCTCTGCATACCATCACACTTCCAGGTTTATCGCCGGAGCTGCGCCTGTATGCGCTGGGGATCATGCTCTCTTTTTCCGAAAAATGCCCAGGCGATAGTGAAGCGGTGCTGGAAAAGCTGGCATCGTTGCCACAGATCCTCGCAGGCCATGTACAGGAAGGAAAACTGCAGGAGCAATTTGCGCAACTGCCCAGCCTGCCCCAGCTACAGCGTGAATTAATTACCCGTATGGGCGGTTGTGAATTCAATTGGGATCTGCTGCCGGAAAGTACGCGTAAACTCACATTACCTCTGCAGGTCAGCCTGCTGATGCTGCAGGATGCGAACAGTGAAGCCATGCTTCAGCAGCAGTTACAGGATCAGTGGCTGCAGACCTGGGAGCGCCATTTCGCTCAAGAAGCATGGATTTTCAGCAACTATCTGATTTATCGCTTGTACCACGAC
>NZ_JAENKS010000113.1:0-460 GCF_016598975.1 Campylobacter sp. 2018MI34 | reverse complement strand
ATGCCGGCCCTTGCGTCCTCGCTTTGGATCGCGCCGGCCATGAACTCGGTTGCGTAAGCGTAGGCTTGCGCGAGATCCATCTCCATGTGCTTGTGGAACATCGCCTTGCCGGTCGCGATCTGCTGCGGCGGCTGGGCGGCGATGTGACGGGCGAGCGCCAGCGTCTCCTCGTCGAGCCTGTCGGGCGCGGCGATCCGGCTCACGAGGCCGTCGCGCAGAGCCGTTTGCGCGTCGACGAACTGGCCGGTGAAAAGCATGTCGAGCGCGCGCTTGCTGCCGACGTTGCGGCCGACCGGAACCGACGGGGTGCCGCAGAACAGGCCATTGATGATACCCGAGGTGGCGAAGGTCGCCTCGCTCGAGGCGACGGCGAGATCGCACGCGGCGACGAGCTGGCAGCCCGCCGCAGTGGCGATCGCCTGGACCTTGGCGATCACCGGCTGGGGCAGGCGGTTGATGG
>NZ_JAENKS010000112.1:0-460 GCF_016598975.1 Campylobacter sp. 2018MI34 | reverse complement strand
CAATCCACCGGATGTCTGGGTGCGGGCGGTAGGATGCTGCGGAACAGTAATTCTCTCAATTCTCATGCATGACATTCCGATGCCGCTGACTGCCGCTCAGGCTGTGTTGCTGATGGGGGCGATCCTCAGTGATACCGTTGCGCTGACGGGTCCCACCACCACCACTCAGGATCAGGAATCCGTGGCTGTTTTGCGGGAAATCGCCGGTATCGATTATGACCAGTTTGTGACAGGGCTGCTGCGAGCCAAAACAGATATAACCGGGCAATCCGCGTCGGTTTTACTCAATCGTGACGCCAAAAATTACCGGATCCATGATGTGCCGCTGTTGTTGTCACAAATTGAGGTCCGCGACATGGCTGATATTACTCCCCTGTTGCCTGAGCTACTGCAGGAAATGGATAAAACCTGCAAGGACAGCGTGCTGGACATGGTGATCCTGATGGTGACAGACATTACC
>NZ_JAENKS010000111.1:0-461 GCF_016598975.1 Campylobacter sp. 2018MI34 | reverse complement strand
GTAGTGGCGTCGAGGACGGTAGTGGGGCCGGACTGGTGCCCTCGTGACGGTGACAACGGTAAGTTATCCGAGGTTCAAGGCCTCGATGATGTCACAGGGTCGTCCACACGATGATAATTCCGGAGCCGAGACAGGCGATGATCGAGGCAACGCTCGTCCAATGACTGATACGTTCCCGAGTGCGCCCAGAAATACCGGAGGAATTGGGTCGCAGCCGATCAATGACGACTGGAAGCCATGCCGGAATGAGGACGATCCACCATGAGATAATGAGCGTCAGGATTCTGACGACGAGTGGCAGATCGGCAGTCCCGATGCGCTGACTCGACGAGATGAATAGCGGAATGGTAGTGAAATTCGTAGCCATTCCGAGAGCCCCCCAGGTGAACATGCCGTGGGCACCAGCGGACCGCGGCCCAGAAGTTTTCTTGACTCGAGATTTTTGGACGCGGTGGGATACC
>NZ_JAENKS010000110.1:0-461 GCF_016598975.1 Campylobacter sp. 2018MI34 | reverse complement strand
GTATTCACTGGTGGTGGTATCGCCGTTACGCCACGGACTCAATACCGAGAGCAAGTGAACATCGTCACTGGAATCTTTACGCCAGACGCGTACCGCCCCCTGCTCGCCAACATAACCGCTGGCCGTGAACGGAGGAAGCTCGGAATGACGACTACAGGCCGACAGCAACAGCACACCTGAAAGCCAGAGCGTATGACGCCAGATGGACAAAAGGGGCGAAACCGCCCCTTCGTTAAAACTGTTCACTGCCACGCGAATTACTTAACCGCGTCTTTCAGTGCTTTACCAGAAACAAATGCCGGTACGTTAGCTGCGGCGATTTTGATTTCTTTACCGGTCTGCGGGTTGCGGCCAGTGCGCTCAGCACGGTGGTTCACTTTGAAGGTACCGAAACCAACCAGTTGTACAGCATCGCCTTCTTTCAGAGACTCAGTAATAGCAGCCAGAGTGGATTCCAGAGC
>NZ_JAENKS010000109.1:0-462 GCF_016598975.1 Campylobacter sp. 2018MI34 | reverse complement strand
CGGCAACCATATCCGCTTCGGCGGCATCGACAACATGGCCGCACAATATCCGTTCGCTGTCGGCCAGCCGGAGGACATCGCGAACGTCGCCCTGTTCCTCGCCTCCGACGAATCGCGCATGGTGAACGGTGCCGCGATCCCGGCCGAAGGCGGCTTCTCGGCGTATTAGCGTCAGGCGCTGGTGATGGTCTTTTCGAAGTAGACTCGGTTGAAACCGTCTTCCGTACGGCGCGCCACCTCGACGTAGCCGAGCCTGGGATAGATCGAGAGATTATCGACCATCTTCTCGTTGGTATAGAGATGCACGTTCATGCCGCGCCGCCGCGCGGCATTCTCGCAAAAGCCGATCAGCGCCCTGCCCACGCCGCGTCCGGCGGCGCGCGGCAGGACGGCCACGTTTTCCAGCAGGATATGGCCCTCTTCGGCATAGAACACGATGAAGCCCTGGAAGGCGTCCTGGTC
>NZ_JAENKS010000010.1:0-52357 GCF_016598975.1 Campylobacter sp. 2018MI34 | reverse complement strand
ATATAAAAGTTTTATCATATTAAAAATATTAAAATATTTAAAAATAATTCCTATATCAAAAAACAAATGTTTTTAAATTTGTGAACAAAAATATAAATTTAATTTAATATTTTAAATCAATTTATAAAATTAATAAATTTTTATATCTTGATTGTTTAAATCTTTATAAGCTTCACAAGCTTGCAAATGTTTTTGATCACAAGCTATTCCAAAATATCTTTTTGCTGTTTTTAAATCATTTTTTTCAAATTGATTATAACGACCTAAAAGATAACAAGCTTCTCCAAAACCAAAAGAACAAGATTGTTTATAAAAATACAAAGCTTGATCTAAATTTTGTTTGATAAGGGTACCTTTTTCATATAAAAAACCTATTTTATAGCACGCTCTAGAATCTTTTAAAGAACAAGATTTTTTATAAAAACTTAAAGCTAATTCTCCATCTTTTTCTTTTTCATAAAAAAGACCTATAGTATTACAACTTTGTATATCATTTAATTTACACGCTTTATTAAAAGCTAGTATAGCTTCGTTAAAAAAACCTTGATTTTGTAATAAAAAAGCCAAATTAGAACAACCTTGTTTTAATCCTAAGGAGCAAGATTTATCATAAAATTTATAAGCTTTTTGCAGATCTTTTGTAATTCCTTGAGAATTCTCATACATATAAGCTAGAGAAAAACAAGCTTTTGAATTTGATTTTTCACAAAGTTTATTAAAAATTTCATAAGCTTTTTGATAGTTTTTATTATCATAAAATTTTAAAGCCTTATCAAGATCGGTAGAAAAAAGAGTATTAAAGAAAAGCAAAATTAAAAAGATTTTTTTCATTATTTTCCTTAAAAAGTGTTATAAATTTGATTTATAACACAATTTAACAAACAAATTTAAATAATCCCTTTTTTGGGATTATTTATTTTTTTGAGCAACTAGTTGTCTTCTCATATAAGCTATCTTGCTTTGAAGAGGTAGTTCTTTTGGACAATTATCTTCACAAGCAAGTAATGACATACAACCAAAAACTCCATCATCATCACCCACAAGCTCATAAAAATCTTCTATACTTCTATGATCGTGTGGATCTTGTAAATAGCGTGCTGTTCTTAAAAGTCCAGTCGCTGCTATAAAATCTGGTCTCATTAATTTCGTTGCACAAGAAGCAACACAAATTCCACATTCAATACAACGATCAAGTTCAAAAGTCTCATCAGCTACTTCAGGTTCTATACGCTCTTCAAGTTTTGAAATATCAACTTCTTTATCGTGATGTACCCAGCTCTCAACCTTTTTACACATACCTTCAAACCATTCACCAGTATTTACACTTAAATCTTTAATATGTCTAAAGGCAGGAAGTGGCATAAGCTCTATAACTCCATCAGGATAATCTTTAGTAAGGGTTCTACACGCAAGTTTTGGAACACCATTAATCATCATAGCACAAGATCCGCAAATCCCAGCACGACAAACAAAATCAAAACTCAAATCTGCATCCATTTTTTCACGAATCAAAGTAAGACAAACAAAAACTGTCATAAAAGGAGTCTCTTCGAGTTCATAAGTAACAAAATGAGGTTTTGAAATCTTGCTCAAAGGATTATATTTAAAAGCTTTAATTGTTAATTTTCTACTCATAATCAACTCCTATTCTTTGATTTGGTTTTTTATATTTTTCTTGTAACTCATAAGGCATCAAAGCTTCTTGAATTTCATAGCGTCCTTTACCTTCAGCTTCCATTTTAGCACGAATTGCATCAACTTCTTCTTGACGTTTTTGACTTAAAGGATTTTCTATAATATTTCCTTTTGCTCCATAACCCCTAAATGCCGGAGGCATTTCCATTTTCATAATATCAAGATCTTCATACTCTACACGTGGCAAAGTTTCACCTTCAACCCAATAAGTATTTGTTCTTTTCATCCAATTTAAATCGTCTCTCTTTGGATAATCTTCTCTAAAATGCGCCCCTCTACTTTCTGTTCTTAAAAGCGCGCCATAAGCAACACATAAAGCAATTTTAAGCATCCTTGGAACTCTATAAGCTTCTTCTAATTCTGGATTTGCACAGTCTAATTCTTTATTATGTAGTTTAAGATCTAAAGATTCTTGATATAACTTTTCAAGTTCATCTACAGCTTCTTTTAAACCTTCTCCTGTTCTAAAAATAGCAACTTTTTCCCACATAATATCTTTCATTTTATTTTTGATTTCAAAAACATCAAATTTACCTTCTTTATCAACTAAAGATTTTAAATATTGGTATTCTTTACTTAGAAAATCTTTAACAATGTTTGTATCGATAACTTCACCATTATTTTTACAATAATCAGCAAAATAATCACCTACTATCATACCTGCAACAACAGTTTCAGCACAAGAATTTCCACCTAAACGATTAAAACCGTGCATATCCCAACAAGCTGCTTCCCCACAAGCAAAAAGCCCTTCAAGCCATTGACTTTCACCTGTTGGCTTAGTTCTAATACCACCCATTGAATAATGCTGCATAGGCAATACAGGAGCCCATCCTTTTGGTCCTTCATCGGCAGGATCTATGCCATTGAAAGTTTTACAAATATCTTGAACATCTCTTAAATTCTTTTCAATATGAGCACGCCCAAGTATGGAAATATCAAGCCATAAATGATCTCCATATGGACTTTTAACTCCTTTTCCTTTGCGTATATGCTCCATCATACGACGACTTACAACGTCACGACTTGCAAGCTCTTTTTTCTCTGGTTCATAATCTGGCATAAAACGATATCCATCAACATCACGTAAAACACCACCGTCTCCACGACAACCTTCAGTAAGTAAAATTCCACTTGGAACAATAGGAGTTGGATGAAATTGAACCGCTTCCATATTTGAAAGCCTACAAAGTCCTGTTTCAAGTGCAATAGCAGCTCCAGTTCCTTCACAAATAACAGCATTTGTAGTCTGTTTATAAATTCTTCCATAACCACCTGTTGCTATCATAGTTCCTCTTGCCACATAAGCAATAAGTTGGCCATTTGTAAGATCTCTTGCTATAACGCCTAAACATTTTTTACCATCATGTATAATACGCACAGCTTCCATTCTGTCTATAATTTTTACTTGGTACTTAATAGCTTCATTTGCTACACCATAAAGCATACAATGACCAGTAGCATCAGCAATATAACAAGTTCTCCATTTTTTTGTTCCACCAAAATCCCTTGCATTAATAAGCCCATGAGCTTCGCTTTTTTCTTCTATAGTTGTTTTTTGTGCATTAATAACCACAGATCTTGGTCCTTTTTTAATTCTAGTCCAAGGAACACCCCATGCAGCAAGCTCTCTAACCGCTTTTGGAGCAGTTTGTGCAAACATTCTTGCTACTTCTTGATCACAACCCCAATCACTTCCTTTAACAGTATCTGCAAAATGCAAATCTTCATTGTCTCCTTCACCTTTAGCACCATTTGCCAAACTTGCTTGCATTCCACCTTGAACTGCTGCAGAGTGTGATCTTTTCACAGGACAAATACTTAAAAGTGTAACACTTTGCCCACTTTTAGCTACTTCAATTGCTGCTCTAAGTCCAGCCAAACCTCCACCAACGATTAAAGCATCACTATATTGTATATTCATGTTTTACTCCATCATAATTTTTTATCATTACACTTTGTATTTGTTGTTCTTGATAATTTTTATAACCGATTTTTGCAAAAGCTGCAAGACTTAAAAAGCCTAAAACTAAAAAGAAAATACTTATTACCCATTTAGCAGTTTTAAGTTTTTTGCGACTTTCTTTAGCATTTTTTCCTTCAAACCAGCCCCATTTAACACAAAGTCTATAAAGACCTATACTACCGTGAAGCTCAACACAAATTAATAGTACTATATAAAAAAGCCACATAAAATGACTAACAACTCTATCTCCTGATAAATCTCCGCTAATTTTATCTGCATTTGTAATAACAAAAATAAGATGAGCAGACCCTAAAAAAAACATTACAAAACCAGTTAATGCTTGAGTCCACCATAAAGTTGTATCTTGATGTTTTATAGTTTTAATATGAGTTTTTAAAAGCTGATATTGACGAAAATTGATTGGAAATTTTCTCATTGCCAAACCAGCATGAATAATAAAAATAATTAAAACACAAACTGCAAGAAAAGAAGTAATATAACTCATTATTGGATTATCATAAATAAATTTTAATTCCAAAAAATGAACAACAGAGTTAAAAAAATCTTCACTCACTAAAATAGTAGATACAAAAAACATATGCATCCACATAAATAATCCTAAAAAAAGCCCAGAAGCACTTTGGATAAAATCCAATTTTGCAGGAATTTTACTTTTTTTACCCTCAATACTTCTACCTAGATATCCTTCGATAAGCCAACCCATTTTTACTCCTTGGTAGTTTTAAAGAATTAAAAAATATCAAATTATATTGTAACAAATCTTTAATAAAAATTAAATATTTATTTTATATTTTTTAAGATAAATATAAAATAACAAAGATAACATACACATTAATAAACTTAAAATTTGCCCCATACTTAAACCAAAAATAATGTAACCCAAACCAAAATCAGGTTCTCTATAAAATTCGCAAAAAAATCTTGCTAAGGAGTAAGCGCTAGCATAAATAATAATTAATTCTCCGTTAAAACTTTTTCTTAAATTTGCATAATAAACAATTAAAAAGACAACAAAACCTTCAAAAAATGCTTCGTAAAGTTGAGAGGGGTGGCGTAATATTCCATTAACATAAATTCCCCAAGGAACATCTGTTACACGCCCAAAAAGCTCTTGATTTAAGAAATTTCCAATTCTGCCAAATATATAAGCCAATGGAACACTCAAAGCTACAAGATCTAAATAAATCCACATATTTTGTTTATATTTTTTACAAAATAAAAATGTGGCTACTAAAAAACCTATTATAGCACCATGATAACTCATGCCTCGAATTCCTACAAATTCTCCATTATAATAAGGATTAAAAATTTGCCAAGGATGAGCCAAATACCATAAAGTATTAGAATCATAAATTAAAATATATCCTAAACGTGCTCCTAAAATAACTCCTATTTCAACCCATATAAAATAATTATCCAACATCTTTGAACTTATATTGATTTTAAATTTTTTAACAAAAAATTTTGCCAACAATAAAGCTATTATTAAAGATAAAATATACATTATCCCATACCAATGAACCTTTAAACCAAATAATTCAAAAGCCACTACATTAAAATTCGAATAAATATTTTGCCATTTTTCCATAATTTTAAAATCCAAAAGTAAAATAAACTAGAATATACCAAAAAAAATTTAATCTTGCTATAATTTCATTAAAATATAATTTAAAGGTAAGTTGCATGAAAAAATTTATAACTATTGGTATTTTTATGATACTTTTAAGTGCCTGTTCTAGTACAAGCTCTAATTTTGTTAATGTTTCTTTGCCAAATTTTAAACCTCAAGTGCCTACAAAAATTGAACCTATACAATCAAATGTTAAAATTAGTCTAGAGCCGATTAACATTGAACAAAATAATAATTATTCTGATTATTTTGAAAATTCTGTTTTAAAACTCAGAATTGAAAAAGAAATTGATCTTTTAAAAGAAAATTTAGAAGAGCAAATCAAAACTATAGCTCTTTTAGCAGGTTATGAAATTGATGATAAACAACCAGATTACAAACTTAAAACTACCATAAGCATTTATATTGAAGAAAAAGAAATACAAAAAACAAATGAACTTCTTAGTGGGGATTTTATTAATTCTAAACTAGGGATGGCTTTTAAAGCTAATGCTGAATTTATTAATATTTATGATCCACAAAATAAAACAAATATGACAAGTAATACCAAACTTGACTCTTTAATCAGTTTAACCTATCCTATTAAAAGTGATGATGGGATCAATATGTTTAAAACATCAATGAGCAGTGTTCCAACACAACTAAACAAAGGTTTAGAACGCCCTGCTTTTGAAATTGATAAAAGTTTTTTAGCTTTTTATAAGAATTTTTTAAATACTTTATACTCTAATCTTCCAAAAGCTTTAGATATTGGAAAACCTTCTGTACAAAATAAACAAGAATTTAATGAATTTAATGCACAAGATTTCGAAGAAAAAGATAATAAAACAAATCACAACAATACTAGCGAAACTAGTGAAGAAAAACATTCTCAAAATAAAAATGACGATGGAGTAATAATTTTTGAATAAATTATTACTCTAAATTTAAACCTTCTAACATAAATTTTTTAATATTATTTTGCTGATTTTTAATTTCAAAAAAAAGTTCAAAAGCAAAAATTCCTTGCCATAAAAGCATTTCTAGACCGTTTTTATATATTAAATTATGTTTTTTGCAAAGCTTTATAAAAGGTGTTTCTTTATTGTAAATTACCTCAAAGGCATATTTGCTATAATTAAAAATTTTTTCTAATATTTTTTTATCACAAGCTAGATTCTCATCAAAAAGACCAGCAGAAGTGGTATTAATTATCATATCATAATTAAAATCATCAATATCCTCATAAAGCATAGTAATAAAATCTTTAAAAGAACTAAATCTTTTTAAATTTCGATTTGCAATATGAATTTCTTTTATATTTTTATACTTTAAAGCATAAGCAATAGCTCTTGCAGTTCCACCAGCTCCCAAAATCAATACTTTATTCAAATTTTCAAAATTTTCAATGGCTTTTAAAAATCCTAATATATCTGTATTATAAGCATAAATTTTAGACTTTTTTATAATTAAAGTATTAGCAGCTTTAATATCAAATATGCTCTCATCTTTAACGTCTGCTATCTTAAAAGCTTTCTCTTTAAAAGGTAGGGTAATATTAGCTCCACTGAGCCTTAAGTTAAATAATATATCTCTAAGTTTATCTTCATCTTCTAAATTATAACGTGTATAAAGCGCATCGAATCCAAAATTTTTAATAGCATTGTTATGCATTCTAGGAGATTTAGAATGCATAATAGGATTGCCTATGACGCTAAAAAGTTTCATTTTAAAGTGAAAGAAAATGCATCTTTTCCTATATCTTTGCGAATTTTTGCAAGTTCATTGGTAATAGCATCTTTACTAAAAGGACCTATAAGAACTTTTGTAATTTCTTTACCATTAATTGTAGTTTTATAAAGCTTATAATCATAACCTTTTTGTTTCACTGCCATAAGCTCTTTAGATTTTTGATCAACATTAGAAACTGAAAAAATCTGAACATATATTCCCGGAGTTAAATCATTTGAAGTTTCTATTTTTGGATCAACTTTTTGAAAAAGCTCTTTTGGATCTTGAGTTTTAGATTTTGATTCTTCTTTAGCTTTTGGAGTTATATTATTTTTAGAATTTGGTGTATTTTTTTCTACTTTATTTTCCTTTGGCTGAGAAACGATAGTTTTTTCTTTTTCTTGAATTTGTGGCTGTGGTTGTTGTATTGATTGTGCTGGCTCTTGCGGAATATTTGATACCAATTGGTCACTAGTGTTATTTTCATTTGTAGTATCTTCACCCTGAATTTGTTTTTTTAAAATTTCAAACTGATCTTCAGCAGAATCTTCTTGAGTAATAGGTATATTTTCAAAAGAATTTTGACCATCAGTATTTTCATCAACACTCACATTTACAGGTTCTGAAGGTAATATGTTATTTTCATTACTGTCATTTCCATTAATAAGCTTCATTACAATCATAATCACCAAAAATAAAATTACTAAAGCAATAACCCTTAATAGAATTTTTTTAATTTTTTCGCTTTTATTAGCTCTATCTAAGATAATATCATCAAATTCATTTTTTTTATTATTTTCCATTTTTTTCCTTTCTTACATATGTTTTGACCAAGAAGTCCCACGTTCTTTTTTATACACTTCATAAGGCAAAATTAAAATATTAAAATCTCTAGGTAAATCCATAGTTGGAAAAACCCTCCATTCAACTGGCATTTTAGTTGCAAATAAAGCAGAGAGTCTCGATGCTAAAGAATACCCCTCTACTAAATCTGTATGCCCCTTATGAACATATAAATGCAAATGTCCAGGAGTCTTAGTTTTATATGCTGTAAAATTAATAAAACCTTGATCACGCAAAATAAGTTGCGCTCTATGCCAAAATCTTTCGGCATTAAAGCCATTATAATCAAATACTATATTTTCAACTTTATTAGTTTTTGATATAAGATCGTGTGCAATAGTAATTTTCTTTTCACAGTGTTCTCTAATGAGATTGCTAGTTAAAGGAGCATCAATTTTTTCAAATTTATCAAAAAAATATCTACCACGATGTTCATATTTATTAACAACTCTATCTCTTTGTATATAGTAATAGCTACTTATAATCTTAATAAGTGATAAATCCATCATTGAAATCAAAACATAGCCTTTGTATAAATTGTAAATTTACTCGCAAGTTCTTTTAATTTTGCTCTTATGTTTAATTGTAAATTTGTATTATTTATATCATCTAAAATATCAGCTATATAATTAGCAACTATTTGAATATCCTCTTCCTTAAAACCTCTTGCTGTTAAAGCTGGCGTACCCAATCTTAAACCACTTGTGATAAATGGGCTACGTTTTTCTCCTGGAACAGTATTTTTATTCGCTGTAATGCCAGCATTTGCTAAAGATAAATCTGCATCTTTTCCACTAAAATCACGATCTAAAAAACTAATTAATACCAAATGATTATCTGTTCCATCGCTAACAAGCTTATATCCTCTTTCTATTAGAATCTTAGCTAAAACTTGAGTATTATTAATAATATTTTTAGCATAAATTTTCCACTCATCACTTAAATTAAATTTAAACCCTACAGCTTTTGCAGCTATAATATTCATTAAAGGTCCACCTTGAATTCCAGGAAAAATTGCCGAATTTATTTTTTTAGCAATTTCCTCATCATTACACATAATGATACCACCTCTTGGTCCTCTTAATGTTTTATGAGTTGTTGAACTTACTACGTGTGCATAAGGAAAAGGACTTGGATGTTCATTAGCTACAACTAAACCTGCAATATGCGCTATATCCGCAAATAAATATGCACCTACTTCATCTGCAATTTCTCTAAATATTTTAAAATCAATTATCCTAGGATATGCACTAGCACCACAAACAATTAATTTAGGTTTAACAATTTTTGCAATATATCTTACTTTTTCATAATCTATTCTTCCATCAAGTTCCACTCCATAAAAAAAACTCTCATAAAATTGACCTGATGAACTTACTTTTGCTCCATGTGTTAAATGACCTCCATGACTTAAATCCATACCTAAAATCTTATCCCCTGGATTTAAAAGAGCTGCATAAACACCTTGATTAGCTTGTGATCCAGAATGAGGTTGAACATTTGCAAAATTACAATTAAAAAGCTTTTTACAACGCTCTATAGCTAAAGTTTCAATTTGATCAACAATCTCACATCCGCTATAATATCTTTTTAAAGGATAGCCTTCAGCATATTTATTGGTTAAAATACTTCCCATAACCTCCATAACTTCTGGCAAAGTAAAATTTTCGCTGGCTATCATTTCAAGCCCTTCACATTGTCTTTTTAATTCTTCATTAGTTAATTCATAAATTTCTTTATCAAAATGCTCTAAACTCATATTTATCCTTTAATATTGAGATTAATTGGGCGCATTGCTGGAAATAATATAACATCACGAATCGATTTTTTATTAGTTAAAAGCATAACCAATCTATCAATTCCAATACCTTCTCCTGCAGTTGGAGGCATTCCATATCCTAAGGCATTTATAAAATCTTCATCCATTTCACAAGCTTCTTCATTGCCATTATTTTTTGCTTCAACTTGTTTTAAAAACCTTTCATACTGATCAATAGGATCATTAAGCTCATTAAAACCATTGGCTAATTCTCTACCACAAATAAAAAGTTCAAATCTTTCTGCTATATTTTCATTATCATCACTTCTTCTTGATAAAGGACTTATAGAAATTGGAAATTCTGTAACAAAAGTAGGATTAATTAATTTATCTTCCACATAATGATCAAAAAGCTCTGCTTGTAAATGACCTAAATCTAACTTTTCATTTGCTTCAAAACCATCTTGTTTTAATTTTAAAAGAATCTTTTCTTTATCTTCTATAAGATCTTCTTGTAAATTTCCATATTTTTTCAAAGCTTCTTTATAAGAAATTCTCTCAAATGGTTTTGAAAAATCAATGATATTCCCATCAAATTCTATCTTAAAACCTAAATTTAATTCTTTTAAAAGCATGGCAAATAACTCTTCTGTTAAATCCATTAAATCTTTATAATTATGATAGGCCCAATAAAATTCTATAGTAGTAAATTCTGGATTATGAGTTAAGTCCATACCTTCATTTCTAAAACAACGATTGATTTCAAAAACAGCTTCAAATCCTCCAACAACTAATCTCTTAAGATATAACTCTGGGGCAATTCTTAAAAATCTTTCAACACCCAAAGCATTATGAAAAGTTTTAAATGGTTTAGCATTAGCTCCTCCAGCAATAGGATGCATCATAGGAGTTTCTACTTCTAAAAATCCTTTTTTTTCAAAAAAAGCACGTATTAAACTTACAATTTTAGACCTTAGAAAAAAATCTCTTCTTACCTCGCTATTCATTATCATATCAACATAACGTTTTCGATATCTTTGCTCAATATCTGTTAAACCGTGATATTTTTCTGGTAAAGGAACAATAGCTTTTGAAGCTAATTTTAATTCCTTAACATGCATACTAAATTCTCCTGTTTTAGTTACAAAAGGAAAACCTTTTACTAAAACAATATCCCCTACTTCAAGATTTTTTTTAAGAAAATTAAAATATTCCTCGCCAACGCTATCTTTACTAAAGTAAATTTGCAAATTTGATTCTTCATCTTCTATATTTGCAAAAACAGATTTTCCTGCGATTCTAAAAAGTTTTAAGCGTCCAGCTGTTGCAACAATAGAATTTTCATCTCTTTTGTTTTCATTGTCCATTACATAAAGAAAATGATCTTTAAATTGTTTAAGAGTCATTTCTTTTTTTAAAAAATGTGGATAAGGATTAATATTTATTTTTCTAAATTCATTTGCTTTTTCAATTCTTTGTTGTTCCAAAATATTATCAAACATTTATATCCTTGTTTTTGCTTTTATATTGCATTCATTGCAAATTCCATAAAGTTGCATTAAATGACCGGTAAGTTTAAAATTATATTTTTGTGCAATTACAGATTGTTGCTCTTCAATTATTGAATTTTCAAATTCTATAATTTTTCCACAATTTTTACATATCATATGGTCATGATGGGGCTTATTTGCTAATTCGTATTTTTTTCCAGCAGAACCAAAAGATATAGAAGTTACCATTTGAGCATCTTCAAGTAAATTTAGAGTTCTATAAACTGTAGCTATACCTATATTTAAATTAGGCTCTATTTGCTTAATCTCCATATACAAGCTCTCTGGGGTATAATGCGTATCACTATTATATAAAGTTTTTAAAAGAATTTCTCTTTGCTTAGTATATTTTAAACCACCCTTACGTAAAATTTTTTTAAAACTTTCTAGCAAAACGTCATATTCTATATTTTCAACGAGCATTAAAATTATCCTTATAAAGCATTAATCTGAATTAAGTTCTTTTAAATTGTTATTCATCATATCAATAGATGTTTCCGTTAAAGGTTGATTCATAATATAAGAACCCACATTTTTCAATAAATCTAAAGTATAACTATTTTGAGCAAAACTATTTAATTTATCATTCAAAAAGCTTATTTTAGAAACACAAAAAACAAAAATAGCAAAAATTAAAAATATTTTTGCTGCACCAAATAAAAAACCTCCTATACGATCAATAAAACCTAAACCGCTCCATTTAACAAGCTTTGAAAGAAAGCTTCCTAATATCAAACAAAAAACCCAAAATAAAATAAGAATGACCATAAAACCGGCAAATGAAGCTAAAGATTCATTTTCTATTTTGTAAAAAGAATTTTGAATTAGTTTGGTAGCTTCAATAGAATATTTAGAAGCTATAAAAATACCTCCAATCACACCCAAAAGTCCAAAGATTTCTTTAATTAAACCATTTAATATACCTTTAAGGCCTAAAAGCAAGGTAAATCCCAAAACAAATAAATCAAACCAGTAAAAACTCATAAAAATCCTATCTAAAAATTATTTTTGATAAAAATTCTATAATAATAAAATAAATATTTAATCAATTCTAATCAATAATTTTTGGCACGATAAAAAAATGTTCTTGACAACTTGGAGAATGTTTAAAAATTTCATTAACCACATTGCTATTTTTAACTTCATCATTCCTAAAAATAATGCTATTCTCGATTGGACTAATAGCACTTTCTAAAGAATTTAAGTTTATTTCATTTAATTTTTCAACAAAATCAACAATTTCACTAAGCTCAGAAATAAGTTTTTCTCTTTTATCATCTGCAATTCTTAATGCACTTAATCTTTCAAGTTTTTCTAACAAATTTGTATCAATTTGCATAATTTAGTCCTTTTATAAAAAAGCAGTCAAATCTTTAAATTATATCATAAATATTCTTAAATAGTTTAAGAATATTTAATTTAATTGATGTTAAAATACATTTTAATTTATAAGATATAATTTAAAATCAAAAGTTGTTTTAAATATTAGACAAAATAATAAAATTTAAGGATAAACAATTGAATTTTCAAGATAAATCAAATGCTAAAAATCTCAATATTCAAGAAGATTTTTTTAAAACATTTATTCAAGGTGAAAGATTTTTTAAAAAATACAAGTTTTATATTTTAGGAATCATTATATGTCTATTAATTTGGCTAGCCGCCTCTATAATCAATGAAAAAATTAAAGAAAAAAATACTGAAGAAAATAATCAAATTTATTTAAATTTAATACAAAATCCAAATAATACTGAAATTTCTTCTGCTTTAAAAGAAAAAAATATAAATCTTTATGCTATATTTTTGTTAAATCAGTTAAATAATAAAAATGATTTAAAAATTATTGAGCAATTAAAACAAATAAGTCAAGACTCAAAAATAAATTTATTAATAAAAAATATTATAGATCTTGAACTTCATCAAAAATCTTTGTTTTTAAAAGATTATTCTAAAATTTTACAAGCTTATAACTTTTTAGAACAAAATAAAATCGAAGAAGCCAGAGTTTTATTAACTCAAATTAAAAGCAATTCAGAATTAAAACAAATTGCAGACAATTTAAAACATTATCAAGGTATCAACTAAAATGAAACAATTAATTTTAATTTTTTTATGTATTTTTTTATTTAATGCTTGTAGCACAAAAAGACAATATTTTAAACCAGAACACATTGATAAAGGACTCAACAAAAGCGAAAGTTTAAACTCAACAATTATTGATTGGAATATTTTTGCAGCTAAACTTAAAAATAATCAAGTAATTTTTAAAAACCAAGGTCTTATTAAAAATTTTAAACTTGAAAAGAATTATATGTTATTAAATATTCAAGATGATGAATTTTTTATTGCTGATAATAATGGAAATTTAAAAATTTACAATAACGAAAATCAAGAAATTTATTCTTATCAATTTGATGCAAGTGTTGTAAGCATAGCATCAAATGGAGATGATATGGCTTTGGTATTAGCCAATAATTCTATTGTTCTTTTAAATAGAACACTAGGAATTAAATTTTCCCAAAAACTAAGCCCATCTATAGCACAAGATAATAGAATCGCTGCTCCTATATTTTTAGATAATATCATTGTTTATCCAACTTTAGATGGAAGAATTATTATCATCTCAAAAAATGATTATAGAATTTTAAAAGATGTAGTTATTTCTGCTGAAGATTTTTTTAATAATATCATCTATCTTAATGTTATAGACGATAAACTCATTGCTGCAAGTGCAAAGAAAGTTATAGTTGTAACCCAAAATCAAACATTTTATTTATACGCAGATATTAAAGATATTGTTGCAAACCATAACAATATCTTTATATTTGATAAAGATGGAAACATTATTAAAACAGATTTAAATCTTAACAAAATAACAGAAAAAAAACTTGAATTTGCTATCTTTACAAAAGTAAATATTTATGATGATTATTTGTATATATTTGAAAAAACTGGATATTTAATTAAAAGTGATTTAAATTTAGATAATATGGAAATTTATGAATTGGGCAATGCTGTTGATAAAATGTCATTTATGAATAATGAAGCATTTTATTATGATAATAAAATTTTAAAATTTAAATAGTTTTTTAACTTAAAAATTTCTAAAATTTGCAACTAGATTTACAAAGGATTATAAATTTATGATTTTATGTGATATTGGAAATTCTAATGCAAATTTTTTAGATAATAATAAATATTTCTCTCTTAATATTAAACAATTTTTAGAATTTAAAACAGAACACAAAATTTTTTATATTAATGTCAATGAACAAATAAAAGAACATCTTAAATCTTCGCCACACTTTATAGATCTTGAACCTTACTTCTCTTTTGATACTATATATCAAGGTTTAGGGGTCGATAGGATTTCTGCTTGTTATACTATAACAGATGGGGTAGTAGTTGATGCAGGGAGTGCAATAAGTGTTGATATTGTTTCAAATTCTATTCACTTGGGTGGTTTTATTTTGCCAGGGATTGCTAACTTTCGCAAAATCTTTTCGCATATTTCTCCAAGATTAAAATGCGAATTAAATACTCAAGTAAGTTTTGATGCTTTTCCACAAAAAACAATGGATGCCTTAAGTTATGGCGTATTCAAAGGGATTTATTTGCTTATCAAAGATGTTGCCAAAAATAAAAAAATTTATTTTACCGGCGGAGATGGGCAATTTCTTGCTAATTTTTTTGAATTTTCAATCTATGATAAACTTTTAATTTTTAGAGGAATGAAAAAAGTACTTCAAGAAAATCCTAGCTTATTATCTAGTTAATGTTACAAAAATACTCTCTTAATAATATATTATTATTTTATTTAATTTATTTATAAAATAAATTAAATTAAACTTTTACTAAACTTATCCAAAAAAACAAGGAAGAAAGTGAATCAGGAATTTGACGTATTAATTATTGGAGCTGGGATCTCTGGTGCAGCATTATTTCATCAAATTGCAAAATATACAAATATTAAAAATATTGCTTTAGTAGAAAAATATAATGTACCAGCTAGTTTAAATAGCAAAAGCACAAGTAATTCTCAAACTATACATTGTGGCGATATTGAAACAAATTACACTTTGGAAAAGGCAAAAAAAGTAAAAATTAGTGCTGATATGATTATAAAATATGGTCTATTGCAAAATGCACAAAATAAATTTATGTTTTCTCATCAAAAAATGGTTCTAGGTGTAGGAGATACTGAATGTGACTTTATAAAAAAACGCTATGAAGAATTTAAAGAACTTTATCCTTATATTAAGCTATTTGATAAAGATAAAATAAAAAAAATCGAACCAAAAGTTGCTTTAGGACCTGATGGAGTTAATACAAGAAAAGAAAATATCTTAGCCATTGGGGTTGAAAAAGATGAAATTTTCACAACTGTTGATTTTGAAAAAATGAGCTACAGCCTCATTGAGCAAGCTCAAAAACAAAATAAAAATACTGCTGTGATTTTTAATCAAGAAATTGTCCATATAGAAAAAAAAGATGATATCTTTATTGCAAGAAGTTCTGATTTTAAAGAATATAGAGCTAAATTTGTAGTTGTAAATGCAGGAGCTCATTCTTTATATCTAGCACATAAAATGAATTTAGGTCTTGATAAATCTTGTTGGCCAGTCGCTGGAAGTTTTTATTTGACAAAAAAAAGACTTTTAAACGGAAAAGTTTATACCGTTCAAAACCCAAAACTTCCTTTTGCAGCACTTCACGGGGATCCAGATTTAATGGCAGATATGAATACACGTTTTGGACCAACCGCTCTTGTTATACCAAAATTGGAACGTTATAAAGGTTTAAAATCTGTTCCTGAATTTTTTGAAGCTTTAAAGTTAGATAAAACTGTTTTAAAAGTATGTATAAAAATGTTAAAAGATCCAACAATTCGTAATTATATATTTTATAATTATCTTTTTGAAATCCCTTTTATTAATAAAAAAGTATTTGCTAAAGATATAAGAAAAATTATCCCTTCACTTAAAACTGATGATATTTTTTATGCTAAAGGTTTTGGTGGAATTCGTCCGCAAGTCGTTGATAAAAATAAAGAAGAACTTATGTTAGGAGAGTCAAGTATTAATGATATACCAGGTATAATTTTTAATATGACTCCAAGCCCAGGTGCAACAAGTTGCTTATACAATGCTCAAAGAGATATAAAAATAATATGTGAGTATTTAGGAACATATCTTGATGAAGATAAATTAAATTCGGAATTATTAAATTAAAAGGATATCTATGATAAAAAAAACAAAAATTGTTGCAACGATAGGTCCAGCAAGCGAAGATGAAAATACTTTACGCCAAATGATTATTAAAGGAGTCAATGTTTTTAGACTAAATTTTTCACACGGCAACCATGAATATCACAAAAAAAATTTAATAACAATTAGAAAAGTTAGTCAAGAACTTAATATAAGAGTTGGAATTCTTCAAGATATTAGTGGACCCAAAATTAGAACTAAAGAATTAAAAGAGGCTTTCAATCTTAAAAAAGATGATAGACTTGATTTTTATAAAGAAGAAATTCTTGGAGAAAAAATTAATGATAAACATTATAAAATTAGTATAAATCACCCAGAAATTCTTGATATGTTAAAAATTGATGATTATATTTATCTTTATGATGGAAGTATTCGAGTTAAAGTCTCTTGCATTGAAAAAAATTATATACAAACTATAGTTGAAAATGATGGATTTTTAAATTCAAATAAAGGAATTAATTTTCCAAATACTAAAATAAATATTGATGTTATTACACGCAAAGACAAAGAGGATTTATTTTGGGGCATAGAAAATGAAGTGGATTTTTTAGCCATTTCTTTTGTTCAAAATGCTCACGATATTAAAGAAGTAAAGAAAATTTTAAAAGATAACAACTCAAAAATAGCTATTTTTGCTAAAATAGAAAAATTTGATGCTGTAGAAAATATAGATGAAATTATAGATTCAAGCGATGGAATTATGGTAGCTAGAGGAGATCTTGGGATAGAGGTTCCTTATTATAAAGTTCCAAATATACAAAAAAGAATCATTCAAAAAGCCAATAATGCAAGTAAACCTGTAATTACAGCAACACAAATGCTTTTTTCTCTTGCTAAAAGCAAAACGGCTACAAGAGCTGAAATTTCAGATGTTGCTAATGCAGTTTTAGATGGAACAGACGCTGTCATGCTAAGTGAAGAAAGTGCTGTAGGAATAGATCCTGTTAATGCTGTTGATATTATGAGTAAAACTATTATAGAAATAGAAAAAACTTATCCCTATAATAAATTTAACACTTTTGATTATAAGGATGACACAGATAAAATAATGCAATCAAGTGCCCATTTAGCAAAAGATTTAAAAGTAGATGCTATATTTGCATTAACTAGTAGCGGAAAATCAGCAATTAAAATGGCAAGATATAGACCAAATATGCCAATTATTGCTATAGCTCATTCTGAAAAAACTTTAAATTTTTTAAGTATTGTATGGGGAGTTCATCCTGCTATTTTAGTTAATAAAAGTGAAAATCTTAATACCTTATTAAAAGATTCCATACGATCAAGTGTTCAAAAAGGTTTTATAGATAAAAGTAAATGTTATATATTAACTGCAGGTTTTCCAACTGGAGTAGAAGGATCAAGCAATCTTATCCGCATACTTAAAGAAGAACAAATAACTCATTATCTTGATTGATAAAATCAAGATTTTAATTTTTATAAGAAATATAAGCTAATTCTTGTAAAGAATAATTTGCTTTTTTAATATAAGAAAATCCTTGTTCTTTTAAAAATTCTAATAGAATTTTTTCCATAACTTGAGTGCTTTTGATTATTTCATCTGAAATCTTAAAACTCATCTGCTCTATCCTTTTTGGAACGCAGGCTAAAATTTTAGTTTCAGGTAAATCCCCTAAAAGTTCCATATATTGCAAAGTTTGAAGCATTTCAACTTCGTGAGCACTTCCGCTCCATTTAATTTTATTGGGCATAGCATCATAAGGGAAAAAAAATACTTCTCCGATATTTGAATCATCAGCTTCAATACAATCAAGAATAATTACTTTATCATATTTGGCAATAATATAACTCAATTGCAAAGCCAAAGTTCCTCCATCAATAAAATCTAAAATATATTCTTTTGGATGGAAAAACTCATAATTTTTTTCAAGTAGTTTGCAAAGATGAACGCCTAAGCCTTCATCTGCAAACATAATATTGCCAATACCTAAAATAAGAAATTTCAATGTTTTTCTTTTACAAATTTATATCCACTAACGATAGCATCCATAGCACCATCTTTGCCTTTTATTGCATTGAAAATTGCCATATAAATATGCACTGGAACAAAAATTATAATCACCCACATTAAAATTCTATGATAAGTCCTTACATCAGCTAAACCACCCATTGCAGCTTCAAGCGGTCTTAATATATTATATAAAATTCCACCTAAACCCTCGTGATAAGTATGAGTATAAAGAATAAGTCCAGTTAAAATAATACCTAATATTACAAGATAAAACAAAAAATAAGTCACAAATTGCAAAGGATTATAAACTCCTTGTAAATGGGGATGTTTTCCTAAAAAAATATAAAATTTTATTTGTTCTATCCATAACTTAATATTAAAAATATCCCATATACTTTTACGTTCTTTAGCACTTACCTTATCGCAAAAAAATAAATATATTTTAAAAATAATACAAGCGATCAAAATAAAGCCTACTGCTTGATGCACTAAGCGATATTTTGCTTGCATAAAATTAATAGGCTCACCATTGCTAATAGGACTTTGAAATACATAAGATAAATAATACCCTGTTCCTACTAAAATCACAATAGCAATAGCACGAATCCAATGTGTTAAACGTAAGCCTATACTAAATTCATATTCTGCTTTTCGAAGTTTATCATCTTTAAAATTTTGATTAAACATAAAAGCCTCCTATAAATTTACATTGACTTTATATTCACTTAAATTATTACCTTTTGTATCCATAACATGAACAGCACAAGCAATACAAGGATCATAAGAATGAATTTTTCTAATAATTTCAAGTGGCTGCTTTACATCAGCAATTTTTAAGCCTATTAAACATTGTTCATAGCTTCCACCTACTCCTTTGGCATCTTTTGGACTTGCATTCCAAGTTGATGGAACTACCGCTTGCCAATTTTCAATTACTCCATTTTTAATACGACACCAATGACTTAATGCTCCACGAGGTACATGTCCCATATAATGACCTTTATATTCTTTAGAATTATCAATTACATATGGAGCACAAGTACTTTGATCTATCTTTAAATTTTCTACTAAATTATCAAAAGCTCTTAAAGCATTATTTGCTACTATTTTTGCTTCTAAACAACGAGCTGCTGTTCTTCCAAGCGTACTAAATATAGCATTTAAAGGAAGTCCTGTTTCTTTTAAAAATTCATCTACAACAGGAATAACATTTTTATTGCCTTTAGCATAATTAATTACAATATTTGCTAAAGGTCCTACTTGCATAGGTTCTCCATCATATCTTGGTGCTTTAATCCAGCTATATTTACCTTTAGTATCAAATACTTTAGAAGATACCTTATTTCCTTTGTGATCTATGCTTTCACCATCTATTAGACCTGTATAATTTGGATTAGTTTTTCCATCATAAGGATGTAAAGCTTCATTATCTGCGTACCAAGAGTGAGTTGCTTCTTCTGTAATCTTATCCTCATCAACTTCATAAACCTTGCTTAAATCACCATTTTTAATAATACCACTTTCAAAAAGCCATTCATTTCTTCCAAGTTGAAATTCTTTAAAAGTATAAAGATTTGAAACACCTACATCATTTAAGACACTTGCTTCATTTGCATAAGCCTTAGCTGCCATAACAAGATCAGGATAATAAGCACGATTAACAAAATCTGCAACTTCTTGAAATTTACTCATATATTCACCCATTCTAGAAGGAGATAATAAATCCATTACACAAGTTACTCCCCCTACGGTTAAACTTTGAGGATGCGGATTTTTAGCACCAAAAATAGCCATACACTGAGCAATTGTTCTTTGTATTCTTAAGCACTCAAGATAATGAGAAAGCACTATAAGATTTTGTTCCGGGCTTAGACGATAAGTTGGATGTCCATAATAAGCATTAGCAAAAGGACCTAAATTTCCTTTATCAACAAAAGTTTTAAGTCTTTGTTGTACTTCTAAAAGTTTATCTGCTCCTGTTGCATAAGGATTAGAAGTATAATCAAATGCAATATCACTAGCTTTTTTTACATCAGCACTTAAAGCACTTACAACATCAGCCCAATCAAGACCATGAAGTTGATAAAAATGAACTATATGATCATGTAAAAATAAAGCAGCATTCATTAAAGTTCTAGTAAGCAAAGCATTAAGCGGAGGAGTAATCCCTAAAGCATTTTCAACAGCAACAATTCCTGCCTTATAATGAGAAAAGGTGCAAACTCCACAAATTCTTTGGGTCATAAAACCAGCATCTCTTGGATCACGTCCTTTAACAATAACCTCAATACCGCGCCATAAGGTTGAACCCGCATAAGCTTCTTTTACTATATTGTTTTCATCAACAACAACCTCAACTCTTAAATGTCCTTCAATTCTTGTAATTGGATCTACAATAATTTTTTGATTCATTATTATTCCTTGTCTTTTTGTGCAGAAGATATAATAGCGTGTGCCGCAATTGCAACACCTGTAAGAGTAAGAACCCCTATACCAATTTTATCAGAAACACTATCAGCACCTAAACCAAATACTGTATCAAATTTGCGACTTGCCATAGGTTCTTCAAATGGCCCCATAGTATCCCAAAAATCAGGCTCTGAACAACCTATACAACCATGTCCAGCTTGAATAGGCCATGAAGTATGTTGATTAAACCTTTCTCTTGAGCAATTATTAAAAGTATAAGGTCCTTTGCAACCTACTTTATAAAGACAATAACCATTTTTAGCACCCTCATCTCCAAAAGAATGGACAAATTCACCTGCATCAAAATGCCCTCTTCTTTCGCAAAGGTCGTGAATTCTTAAACCATAAGCCCATTTTGGTCTATTATAAACATCTAAAGATGGAAGTTCTCCAAAAAGTATATAATGTAAAACATTTCCTACAATATTTTTTTCACTAGGAGGGCAACCAGGGATATTAATAACAGTTTTATTTGTTATTTTCGATAAAGCTTTAGAATTACTTGGATTTGGTCTTGCTGCTTGAATTCCTCCAAAGGATGAGCATGTTCCTATAGCAAAAATAGCTAAAGCATTTTCACTTGCTTCTTTTGCTATTTCAAATCCACTCTTTCCTTTTGGGCCTATAGTTAAAAAATACTCTGTGTCTCCGGAAGGAATACCCCCTTCTACCATTAAAATATATTTATTTTTATATTTAACAATAGCATTTTCTAAATTCTCTTCAGCTTGCCAACCTGCTGCTGCCATAATAGTTTCATGATACTCTAAAGAAATATAATCAAAAATCAAACTATCAATAGTTGGTGTATCCGTTCTTAATAAACTCTCTGAACAACCTGTACATTCTGCCATATGCAACCATATAACAGGAAGTCTATCAGCCAATTCAGCAGCACGAGCTACTACAGGAGTAAAGCTTGCTGGTAGCGCCAAAAAAGCTGTCATAGCTGCTGCCCATTTCATAAAATCTCTTCTAGTAAAACCTGATTTTTCTAAAGCATTTACTATAGAATCATTAGTTTTTAAAGAAGGGAGTTTTTCAAGCATTTTTAAACGGAAATCAATTTTTTTATAATCAATCATCCTTATTCCTTGCATGGTAAATTTATTTTATTATGAATGTATAATAAAATAAAGAAATTTAAATTAAAGTTAAATTTTGATTTATTATTTATAATATTTTGTAAATTAAATACTAATTTTATAATAAACCTTTTTTTAGTTTTCTAATCAAAAATCTTGCAGGATGTATATCAGAAACAAATTTTTTAAAAAAACCTAAAGGCTCTTTATTGATTAGATAACAAATATACCTAGCAGCTAAAATGCTTGTTCCAAAAGCTCTTGATCCATGTGCAAAATTTAAATAAAGATTAGGAATATTCTTTCCAAAATTTTGTTCTTTGTTTTTAGTCCATAATAAATTTTTATAATTTATTTTATAAAACTGCTCATCATAAGCAGCTCCTACTATACAAAACCTATCACTTGAATAAGATCTAAAACCTACTTTTGAACCAATAATAGCAATGTTTTTATCTTTTAAAAATTCGCTGACTTTTTCTATATTTTCTTTATCATCTAAATCTTTAGGAGTTAAGCTATCATCTAAGCGATCATAACTTGCTCCAATTACTTGTATATCATTTTTTATAGGACAAATATAACCTTTTGAAGACAAAGAATATTTAATATCTAAAACAGGTTTTAAATGAGTAACCTGACCTCTAACTTTGCTTAAATTCATCCCATCATAATTTATAAAATCTTTAGCATCTGAGCCTAAAGCATAAATTAAAATTCCAAAACCATCTTTCTTTTCAGCTTCTTTAAATTGAAGTGAAAAAAGATCATTAGCATATTCATAACTTATAAATTGATGATTAAAGAAAATTTTAGCATTGCTTTTTGCAAACAGTGTTTTTACAATTTCTTTAGGGTCTATAACGCCACCATCTTCTAAAAAAGCTTGATTATCTTTTATAGCAAATAAAGGGTTATTTTTTTGACTTAAAAATCTTTGCTTCATTAAATCATTATGAGCAAATTCAAATACCCCATCAAAAGATAAATTAAGAATTTGTCTATAAAAACGACTTGCTTCAATAAAAGATTCTTGGGAAAATTCTCCTAAAGAAACATTAGGTTTTAAGATTAAAGAGCTTAAAATTCCACTTTCATTGCCACTTGCGCCACAACCTAAAGAAGAATGTTTTTCAAAAATGCTAATATCAAATCCTCTTAAACTAAGCTCATAAGCAAGCAATGCAGCGCAAATGCCTGATCCTATAATTGCAACTTTTTTATTTTTTGCTTTTTGATCTATTTTGGCAAAATAAGCTTCTTTATCTTTAACTAAATATCCTTTAAAAAAAGCTCTAAGCATTTCTCTTTTTTTAAAACCAGCAACTTTTTTTGTTTCAAAGCCAAATTTTTCAAGGTTTTTTCTTAAAAAGCTTGAAGCAGAAAAAGTGCAAACTTGAGCCTTAAAATTTGATAATCTTGTCATATTAAATACAAGCTTTTCATCAAACATTTCTTTATTTTTATTAGGAGAAAAACCATCTAAATACCAAACATCTGCTTTAAACTCAAGATCGTTTAAAACATTAATATCACTAAAAACAAGATCTAAAAAACAATCTTTAAAATAAAAACGATAATACCCTTTTTTACATTTTGGATAAAATTTCAAAAATTCTTCTAAATACTCTTTAAATTCATCATAAAATCCTAATTTTTTATAAATTTCTCTTAAAAATTCTTTTTCTATATAAAAACCTTCTATGCTAATATAAAAAAGTTTTTTAGGTCTTTTTGTGGATTTTAAAAATCTTTTTAAAGTAAGAAAAAAATTTAAGCCTATACCAAAACCTAATTCAGCAATTACAAAATTATCTTCTTGTGTAAATTCAAAAGCTTCACTATAGATATATTTACTTTCGTTTAAGCCATCTTTAGAATTAAAATAAAAATCATCAAAATCTAAAGAAAAAGGAGTATTATCTTTAAAAATAATATTAGCTTTTTTCATATTCTTTAACGATTGTTATAAAAATAACTTTCCACTCCATCTACTATTCCCTTAGCTAAAGTATCTTGAAAATTTTTATTTGCTATTCTTTTACCTTCATTTGGATGAGTAATATAGCCTATTTCAATTAAAATTGCTGGCATTTGCGCCCCAACTAAAACCCAAAAAGGAGCCTCTCTTACCCCACCATCAACAACTTTATATTTTTTTCTTACTTGAGAAAGAATATTTTTTTGAACATCAATAGCAAATTTATTTGACGCTATAATTTTTTCACGATTTAAAAAATTTAAGATACTTTGTTTTGAAAAATAATTAATTTCTTCAAAATCTCCCTGATTTTCTTTTTCAGCAGCTTTTTTACTTCTTTCACTTCTTGCTGGACTTAAAAAGAAAGTTTCAACCCCTTCAGCACTTTTAGCTTTTTTAGCATTAGGAGCTGCATTTGCATGGATTGATATAAATAAATCAGCTTTTTTATCATTAGCAAATTTAGTTCTATCTCTTAGATTGATAAATTTATCTGTACTTCTAGTATAAAGAACCTTATAACCCTTTTTTTTAAGTTCATTGCCAAGCTTTAAAGCTGTATCTAATACTATATTTTTTTCTTTTAAAGTGCCTGCTTTATCACTTAAAGCACCACTATCTTTTCCTCCGTGTCCTGCATCAATTACTATAAGTTTTTTAGATCTAAAATTTGAATTTAAAGCACTCTTATTAGAATTAATTTTTGTAGTATTTTTTGAATCTTGAAAAGCTATCATTAAAGTTTTATCACTTACATCTTGTGTAAATTGAAATTCTTTTGGTCCGCTTAAAACTATACGAATAGTTTTAGGATTATATTGTGCTACTGTAATTGTATTTTGTTTAAAGCTAAAACTTTTGCGCGATCCTTCTAAAACACCTTTAAAACTTATAATATGTCTAAAAATATTTTGTTCTTTTGAGCTAAAAGAATTAATTTCTTTCTCATCAACATCTTTACTTAAATTTAAAACTACTCCATTTAAAACTTTATCCACATCTAAAACATAAAGTGTTTCTTCTTTTTGATTTTTTTTCTCATTTATATTTTGAATTTGTTTTTTTTCCGTAGTCCGAGATTTTACTTCTTGTTTGCTTATTTTTTTATCTATAATATTTTCTTGTTTACTTTTTTCTTGAATAGAATTTTTCTTTTTTTCTTGCTCCTTTTGTGTTGCTAAAATACTTATTTTATTCTCATCAAGCTTAAAATTAATAGGAAATCTCTCTTTAGCATAAACAACAATACGCGTTGTTTTAGGATTATATTGAGAAATTACTATACTATAATCATTAAAATCATATTTTTTTCTTCCACCTTCTAAAATAGCTCCAAAATCAATAATATAACGAAAATTATTTTTTTCATCTAAAATAAAATTTTTAATATCTTCCTTTTTTAAATTTGAATTAAGACTTAATTCAACACCTTGATCATTCTTTTTTGAAGATAAAATATAAATTTTATCCTTTTTAATATCACTTTGAGAATTAGTATCTTGTTTATTTTGATTGATATTTTTTGTTAAATTTTTATCTATTATTTTTTTATCTTGATCTTCAATCTCATTTTGCTTAATTTGCTTTGGTTTAGCCTGTTCTTCTTTATTTTTTTTATTTAAAGAATTTGATGCTTGAATAATTTGAGTATCATTTTTAGAACTTACCTTTGTTGATGTTTTAGATTTTTCATCTTTAAGTTTTATAATGACTTCTCTTAAAGCATTAATAACATTTTGTTTCACTCCGCTTTCTTCTAATTCATTAGCATAAGACTTATCATCTAAATTTAGAGCATTAGAACTAATGATTAAACGTTTTAAAACTTCTATTTTAGATTTTTCATCATCTTGTATTACGCTTTGTATATAAAGACTTTTAAGCTGGTGATGAAATTTAACTTGTTCTTGATTGTTTGCATTAATAAAATTTTTATCAAAATTTGATAATTCGTTTTCAAAAGCACCAAAACAAAAATTAACAAAAATAAAAAATAATACTAAAATTTTAGGCATTATTCCCCATTAACAAGTTTATCTATAAGCTCTTTAACACTTATTAATTTTTCTAAACGATAGCCATTAGCTCCTGTAAAAAACAATCCCGTTTCTTTTTTTCCATAATAAGCATCAAAAAGCCTATCAGCAATACAATACCCTACTTTTGTAGCTTCCTTACCTCTTTCACAAGGAGAAACACAATTGCTTACGCAATTAATTTTTGGTCCCATTCTTTTTTCAACCAAATCAAGCAAATTAGTTTGAATTCCTCTTGCTGGATATCCTACAGGAGATTTTATAAGTTTAATATCATCTTCTTTGCATTCAAGTAAAACTTTTTTAAATTCATCACTTGCATCACATTCAAAGGTCCCAATAAACCTTGTCCCCATTTGAACCCCACTTGCCCCTAAAGAAAGCATTTTTTCAATATCATTTTTATCCCAAATTCCACCAGCAGCTATAACAGGAAAAGAACCCCAATTTTTTACTTCTTCTAATACAGGAGTAATTAAATTTTCAAGTTTATAAGCAGGATTTAAACATTGCTCGTAAGTAAAACCTTGATGTCCTCCACTTTTTGGTCCTTCTAAAATAACAGCATCTGGCAAACGATTATAACGCCCAAGCCATCTTTTACAAATAATCCTTAAAGCCTTAGCAGATGAAATAATAGGAACAAGGGCTACATCTGGAAAATCTGCAGTAAATTCTGGTAAATTTGTAGGAAGACCTGCTCCTGAAATAATAACATTAAAACCGACTTCACAAGCATCACGCACAATTCTAGCATAATCATTGCTAGCATAAAGTATATTACACCCTAAAGGTGCATCTTTACAAATTTTTCTAGCATTATCAATTAATGCTTGCAAGCCTTTACGTGAATAAAAATTTTCACTTCCATAAGGTCTTGAATTAAATTCCTTGCTTACATATTGCAAATTCCCATAATATCCTGTTCCAACGGATGAAATAATTCCAAGTCCCCCATTTAAAGATACTGCAGAAGCCAGCCTATCCCAGCTTATACCAAGCCCCATACCACCTTGCAATATAGGGTATTTTATAGTATGTTTTCCTATTTTTAAAGGTTTAAAACTCATTGAACTACCTTTAACTTCGCAAATTTTCTTTTACCAATTTGTATAATATATTCACCCTTATAAAGTTGCATTTGTTCTTCTTTGGTTTTATTGCCATTAATACTTACAGAATTAGCTAATATACTTCTTCTTGCTGAAGAAGTTGAATTTTCTAAGCCACAAAATACCAAAGCCTTGGCAAGCCAAATACTTTCTCCTTTAAACTCAAATTCTTCAATTTCACTTGGCAAAGCATTAAAACTATGAATTTTATCAAATTCTATCTTTGCATTATTTGCTTGTTCTTTAGAATGAAAACGTTCCACTATTTCTAAAGCCAAATTTTCTTTAGCTACTTTAGGATGAAGTTTATTATTTTTAATATTTTCTTTTATGGTATCAAGTTCAGCTAAACTTTTTTGACTTAAAAGCTCATAGTATCTAAACATAAGTTCATCACTAATACTTAAAATTTTAGCATACATATCATTAGCTTTTTCTGTAACACCTATATAATTATTTAAACTTTTACTCATTTTATTAACGCCATCTAAGCCTTCTAAAAGAGGCATCATTATAATAGCTTGTTCTTTATTTGTATTATAAATTCTTTGCAATGTTCTTCCCATTAAAAGATTAAATTTTTGATCCGTTCCACCCATTTCTATATCACTTTTAAGTACAACACTATCATAACCTTGAAGCAAAGGATATAAAAACTCACAAATACTAATAGGACTTTGCTCTTTAAAGCGTTTGGTAAAATCATCTCTTTCTAGCATTCTAGCTACACTAAAAGTTGAAGTAAGTTCAACCAATCCACTTGCTCCGAGTTCATTTAGCCAAACAGAATTAAATTGAATCTGAGTCTTATCTTTATCTAAAATTTTAAAAACTTGATCTTCATAAGTTTTTGCATTTTTTAAAACTTGTTCTTTATCCAGTTTTTTTCTAGTAGCATTTTTACCACTTGGATCGCCAATTTGCCCCGTAAAATCACCAATTAAAAACTGCACTATAGCTCCATGTTTTTGTAAAAAAGCCATTTTATTTAAAACTACACTATGACCTAAATGCAAATCAGGAGCAGTTGGATCAAAACCTGCTTTGATAAAAAAATTTTCGCCTTTTTCATAATAATTTTTAATTAAATTTTCTATTTTTTCTTCATCAATAATCTCAGCACATCCTCTTTTGATCTCGGCTAAAATATTTACTATATCCATTTTTATCCTTTACTATATACACCAACTTTCTTTATATGCATCATTTAAAGATACAAAATCTAAAATTTTACAATGAGTTTTTAATCTATCTTTTATAAGCTCAGGATTAATATCATCTAAAAATTCTATTATAATTTCAAAATAATCTACAATAGAACTTTTCTCATTAAATAAATTAATTTTTAATAAATTTATTTGCATTTTAGCAAGTAAAGCCAAAAATTCAGCTAAAGCACCTTTTTTATTCTCCAAAGAAAAGAGAAGTTTATAACTTTTTGGAATTTTAGCATCCCATTTTATAAAAACCATATCTTTATTTTCTTCAAGCATCTTATCAGCTCTTTCACAAAATTTATGATGAACCATAGCATTTCCAGAATGAACAAAAGCCATTATAGAGTCTCCATATTTTGGATGGCAACAATAGTCAAATTCTATATTTGAAATTTTATGATTTGAATAAAGAATAAAATTCCCTATCTTTTGCTCTTTAATCTCGTATTTATCAAACCAATAAGATTTTTTTGCATATTTTTTAAGCCCATTAACAATATCTTGCAAATATACTTTATCATTAGAAGCTTGTCTTATCCTTCTTTTTAGATTCTCTTTTTCAATCCAATTTTCAATCTGATTTTTAGAAGTTCCAAAAATAAAACATAAAATATTAATTACATTAATAAGATTAATTTCTCTTGATTTTTGTTTACAAAATTCCCTTATACTAGCTTTTGCTTTTCCAGTTTTTACACTATCTATCCAAGAACAACGATAAAATTTTTCATCACTTGTTATGATATGAACAATATCCCCATTCTTAAGTTCTGTTAAAAGCGGAACCTTGATTCGATTTACATAAGCACTTTTTGCGTGAAGTCCTATTTTAGTATGTATTTCATAAGCAAAATCAAGAGCAGTTGCTCCACGTGGTAAAGTAAAAATTTCTCCTTTAGGAGAATAAACGGCTATATCTTCAACATATAAGCTATCTTTAGCATATTCATAAAGCTCTATTGCACTATAATCTTGCGAATTTAAAACTTCATTTGAAGAAAGATCATTTATCCAATCAAGTTTAGGCACAGCTACATTTCCCTCTTTATATCTCCAATGAGCTGCTATTCCATATTCTGCAATTTTATGCATATCAAAAGTTCTAATTTGTGCTTCAATAATATTTTTTGTATCAAACAAAGTTGTATGCAATGTTTGATATCCATTTTGTTTTGGCAAAGCTATATAATCTTTAAAACGAGAAATTAAAGGATTAAAATGTGTATGTAAAATCCCCAAAGCAAGATAACAATCACTTACTTTTTCTACTAAAATTCTAACACCTAATAAATCCAAAACTTCCTCAATACCTATACCTTTTCTTTGCATCTTAAGATATATAGAATAACTATGTTTAATGCGTTTTTGAATTTCAAAACTTCCCTGTCTAAAACCATTGTTTAAAAATAAAAGTTCTATTTTAGAAATAAATTCATTAAGACCAAGTTGCATATGTTGATTATTAGAATTAATATAGCGATTAATTTGATTATATTCATCTGGCATTAAATATTTAAAGCTTAAATCTTCAAGATGATTTTTAATACTTGAAATTCCAAGTCTATGAGCAATAGGAGCATAAACAACTAATGTTTCTTCGCTAATTCTTTTTTGCTTTTCACTTCTTAAAGCATCTAGAGTAAGCATATTGTGAAGTCTATCACAAAGCTTTACAACCAAGACTCCAACATCTTCAATTCCTGCTAAAAGCATATTTCTAAATGTCAAAGCTGATTTAGTTAAATTTTGTTTAGATTTTGAACTAATAAGATTATCTTCTCTAATCTCAATAATTTTAGTAAGCCCTAAAACAAGTTTTAAAACCTCAGAACCAAATTTTTCTTCTAATTCTTCTTCTGTGCAGTAAGTATCCTCAATCACATCGTGAAGTAAAGCAGCAATTACACAAGACTTATTATCACTTAAAAAAGCTACCAAAGCAGCTACCAAAATAGGATGTACAGCATAAGGTTCCCCACTTTTTCGTACTTGCCCTTTATGATAAGTGATACAACAATTTACTGCTTTTTCCAATATAGAATCAGGTTTAAAAATAGCACAAAGAAGCTGTTTTGCTTCTTCAAGATTTTTACAATTTTTAACTTGTTCTATTAGTTTTTCAAGTAGTAATTCTTCATCAATTAACTTCAACTAAACCCTCTAAGGTAATTTTATCATTTGCAATTTCATATAAAGCAATATCTGTTAATTTTACTTTATTTTTATCAAGTTCAACTAAACAAGTAGCACCATTAGCTAATTGTTCCGCTCTTTTTGCAACAACTAAAGATAGTCTATAACGATCATTATTCATCTTTTTTAAAGCTTTGGCAGTAATTTCTTCAATCCTTAACATTTTTATCCTTTAATTTTTTACTATAGAACAAAGACTAGTATCGCCTTGTATTATTTTTAACAAATTTCCCTCTTTAAACATATTGCACACTACAATAGGTAAAGCATTATCTTTTGCTAAAGCAATTGCAGTATCATCCATTACTTTTATATTATCCTGCATTGCTTCATCATAATTTAGAGTATTTAAAAATTTTGCATCTTCGAATTTATTTGGATCTTTATCATAAATTCCATCAACTTTAGTAGCTTTAATAACCATATGAGCATCAATTTCAACAGCTCTTAAAATAGCAGTTGTATCGGTAGTAAAATAAGGGTTTCCAGTTCCTGCAGCAAAAATTACAACACGACCTTTTTCTAAATGTCTTTGAGCTCTTCTCATGATATAAGTTTCACAAAAAGCTTCCATTTGTATAGCACTTTGAACTCTAACATCAAGTCCATAGCTTTCTAACGCTTCTTGAATTGCAATAGCATTAATAACCGTTGCAAGCATTCCCATATGATCAGCGCTTGTTCTTTTAATAAGACCACCTTTTGATGCAGAAACACCTCTTATTATATTGCCTCCACCTATAACAATACCAACTTCAATTTGATTTTGAATTAAAGTTTTAATTTCTGCAGCAATGAATTTTAAAATAGAATTTTCAATTCCAAAGCCATTTTCCCCAGCCAAAGCTTCTCCTGAAAATTTTACTAAAACTCTTTTTTTATCTTGATGCATTTTTCCTCCTTAAACTTATAAAATTATATTTTAACTTCTATTAAAATTAGCTAATTTAAACTAATAAGCTCTAACGGATTAATATGGAAATTTTCTTGAGTAACTTCAAAAGTTAAATCATTTTTAATTCTCCCAACAACCGAACCCTTTTTAACATTTTTTCCTACTTTGATTGTTGGCGCTATTTTGTCTAAATGTGCATAAATAGTATGAATACCATTACTATGTTCTATAATAACAACCCTTTGAAGCATAGAAGTATCCTTAGCAAATACAACTTTGCCATCTAAAACACTTCGAACCGTTGCATCACTTTTTGTACTTCTTAATATAACGTTTTCATTAAAAATTTTTATATTATATATAGGATCTAAATAATTACCAAACTTTTGTTTTACAGTAAAAGAGTCTAAAGGAGCTATAGTTTTTTTTCCAGTATATTTTTTAATATTGCCACCTTGATAACTTGAGCCAAGTTGTCTGATAGCTTGCTGATTATTATTTGAAGGTTTTAACTTATTATCATTTGCTTCTTCTTGTTTTTTACTTTGGATAATTTTTAATTGATTTAAAGTTTTTCTTAATTCTTCTTGTTGAGCTTGCAAATCATCTAATTTTTTAGCATAAATACTTCTATCTGTTTTTTGTTTGTTAATTTCATTAAGTTGATTTTGTTTTAGAAGTTGTAATTTAGTAATTTGTTCATTATAATCTTTAAGACTAAGATTAATTTTTTGAATTTGAGCTTGCTTATCATCAATAAGACGTGTTACATCTTCATAATCTTTTGAAAGTTTAAAGATCTCTTCACCTAAAACTTTATCAAGTCCTCCTAAAACTTCAAAAGCCATAAAGCTTTCTTGGCTCTCTATATAACCTTGTGGAATAGGTAAATCATAGGCAAAATCTTTAGCCATTAAAACTATAAGTTTATTTTCCATTAAAGCTTTACTTTTAAGCAATTCTTTGTTTTGAGAAGTTAAAGTTTGAAGCTCTTGATTTTGTGTTTTAGCATTAGCTTCTAATTTATTTGTTTGCAAACTTAAGGTTTGAATTTGATTATTTAGTTCTTTTAATTTTTTTTCCCCATTTAAAATATCATTTGCTAAATCTTCTAATTTTTTATTAAGTTGTTCTTGAATTCTTTTATTGCTTTCTAAATTTTTAGTTTTTTCTGAAATTTCATTAGCAAATAAACTTAAAAAACAAAAAAAAAGAAAAAAGATTTTTTTCATTTTTTAACCTTAAACATTACAGAATTAACACAAATTAAGCAAATTAACAAAGTAAAAATAAAAATTCCACTTAAATGTAAAATAAAATTAATTTTAGGCAAAATAAGATCAATAGAATTTAGACTTTCTTGTATGAATGAAAAATTATAAATTTGTGTAAAAAATATAAGCAAAATTAAATATGCAATTAAACAATCAATTAAAACAATTTTATAAAGCATAAAAGATCTAAACCAAAATGGCGCACCAAATAAACACATAATCTCAACTCTTTGTGTATGCTCATAAAGCCATATTCTCATTTGTTTTAAAAATAACACAAATGAAAGCAAGATAATAATACACATAAAAAACCAAAATATCACTTTAATAAAAACAAGCAAAGAATATATTTTATCGTGGGTCTTTGAAAAAGTTTCAACCTTATTAATTCCAGGTATTGTTAAAAGATTGGTCTTAATTTGCGCTAATTCCTCTTGAGTTGGAAGATAATCAAGCTTAAGGGTATAAAATTTTGGCAAAGAAGCTCTTAAAGTTTTTAAATTTTTATCTGAAATATCATTTTTAAGTCTCTCAATAAGTTTTTTAGGATCTAAAGCTTCTACTGATATCACAGATGTAATTTTGGTTTTAATCAAATTCTGACTTAATTCATTTGAACTAGTTACTATAATATTGTATTCTTTGTTTAAAACTTGTTCATAATGTTTTAAAGTAGCATTAGTTAACAAAATAAACTCAAAAGCAAACATCATAAAAAGTAAAGGTAATATTAAAGATAAGTGTGTTTTAAAAAATTTCATTCATTTTTCCATTTTCTATATTAAATCTTCTGTAATTAAGCCTTAAATTACTTGGGATTCTATGTGTAACAACTACTACACAAGTTCCTAAAAGCTCTCTAGCTGATTTTAAAAGAGTCCAAATAATATCAGATGAATACTCGTCCAAATTTCCAGTTGGCTCATCACAAAGCAAAAGCTTAGGATTATGAGCCAACGCTCTTGCCATAGCAACACGTTGCTGTTCGCCTCCTGAAAGTTGATCTGGTTTTTTATCTGCTTTAAAAGTCAAATTTACATGCTTTAAAAGTTTAGTTGCTTGTTCTTGACATATTTTTTTACTATAACCTTTTATCATAAGAGGAAGCATAACATTTTTTTCAACACTAAATTCTTTAATTAAGCGATAATCTTGAAAAATAATACCTATTTTTTGTCTTAATTTTAAAAGTTCTAAATTTCCTATTTTTTTCATACTACTTCCGCAAATTTCAAGCTGACCTGAAAGCAAATCTAAATCTCCATAAAATGATTTTAAAAGCGTACTTTTACCACTTCCACTTTTACCTGTAATAAAAACAAAGTCATCATCTTTAAAAGCAAAACTTGCTTCTTTAATCACTAACTCATCATAACCCAAAGATAATTTTTGTGCTTTTATAAGGTCAGACATTAATTTTCCTTAAAAATAAAAAATTCGAATAAAACATTTTGCTTTATTTTCACTTAAAATTCAAGAAAATAATTTATTTTTTATGATAAATTATTTTTTTAAATTCTTCTATGGCTTTTAAATTCTCTAAAGTTTTAAAAGGAGTTTTAAATACAAAATAACACTCATCTCCTAAAAAAATATAAGTATGTTCTGGTTTATTAAAAGCTCCAAAGGCTATTTTTACAACCAAACCATTTAAAGTAGAATAAAAATTTTCAATATGAAGAAAAAAATCTTTATATTTAAATGTTTTATTTTTAAAAACATTTAAAGAATTTAATTGTTCTTTGGAAAAATAGATTGATTTTAAATCAAAATCTATAATATTTTTTTCTTGTTCACAAAAATTAAGATCACAAACAATCAAATCATAAATATCTTTATTTTGTTTTTTCCACCTGTCTTCATATTTACTTGAAATTTTTAAATCTTCATTCTTTTTTATAGTAAATTTTGGATTTATAAATTCCAAAAAAATATTTAAACTATATTTAAAATACTCATAACTATCCGTCCTAAGTTCAAATGTCCCTTTGCTTTTAAGCACTCTAGCACATTCTTTAGAAAATGCCTCGCTCATTACTCTACGATGTAGTTTTTTATCCCAAGGAACAGGAAAATGTAAAAAAATCCTATCAATGCTTTGTTTTTGTAAAACACTTAATAATAATCTTGCATCACTTTGTATCAATAAAATATTATTTATTTCTTGACTTAAAGCAAGTTTAGCAACCTGCTCTATAGCTGGGATATATATTTCTATACCTAAAATCAAAACATCTTGATGGGTTTTAGCTTGATAAAGCAAATGTCTTCCTGAGCCAAAACCTATTTCTATATAAATTTTCTTATAATTTTGTAATTTTTCAAAAACTTCATTAAAATCATATGCTATTAAAGGAATTTTTTTATCTAAAGCATTTTTTTTAAAAGCAAAAGATTCGCTCACAATATCATTGCAAAAATTTTCTTTAAAACATAATAAAGCCTTTTGTACATACGTTATTTTAGATGGTTTAGAATGCTTGTCAGCTTTAATGATAAAATTTTTATCATCTTGTTTGATTTGTAAAAAAAAACTTTCTTCTTCTACTTTTGTAAAAATTAAAATAATATTTTTATTATGTGCTTTCCATAAAAATTCTACTCCATTGCTACAAAAAGGCAACGTTAATTCTTTAATTGTTTTAGTTTTAAAATTTGGCATTATTGAGCTGCTTTTACTTTTTTAGAAGGTTCAGACTCTAAACCTTGATTATCAATAGAAATAACTTCATAAGTATATTCTACCCCTGGTAAAGCTTTAATATCTCTAAGTTTTTTTTCTTTAAGACCTTTAAAAATAGCAGTACTACCACCACCATATCTTTTTACCATATATTCAACTGCTCTATTATCATTATCTATCCATTCAACCTCAATTGCACCATCTTTAATTTGCGCAAGTATAATACTTGGAGCCAAAGGGTCTCCTAAAGTTTTTCCCTCTATAGCATTTTTTGGCATAGGACTTTCAAGTCCATCTTTATCTACTATAGTTACTTTATAATACTTACTTTTGTTTTTTCCATTTACTATATCTTCATAATTATTATCTTGAGTTTTTGCAAGCAAAGTATAAGGCAAGAAGCTTGAACTTGTAGAATAAATCTTATAATAAGAAAAATCTTTATAATCACTTTTATCCCAATTTAATAAAATTTTATTTACCTGATCAAAACTTGCATTTAGGGAAGTAACCTCTGGCGGTAAAGCCTTTGAATTTGAATTTAAAATATTGCTTGGCTCACTTTTTACACCATCAAAGCTTAATGCAAAAATTCTATAAGTAAAATTTTCATTTGGCTTTAAATTATCATCTATATATTCTGCATTTAAACGATTTTTAACTTCTGCTATTTTTTTAAACTCTCCTTCTCCTTCTTTCATTCTTTCGATAATATAAGAATTTACACGCAAATCAGGATGAGGACGCCAAATAAGCTTAATACGATTTGGCAAATTTGTAATAGCCTCAGCAAAAGGAATTTTTTCAAGACGTGGCATAGTATAAACTTCTATTACTTTACCTTCTTCTGAAATATGACCTTGATCATTAAAACTTCTTAAGCTATAGAAATATTTAGTATTTGGATCTAATTTTGTATCAACAAAATGTGTTTGAAATTTATCTTTAATTGTAGCAACAATTTTAAAATTTGGTTCACTATCGCTGGCACGATAAAGATAAAATCCAGCTATATTTTGATCATATAAAGGATCCCACTCAAAACCTATACTACTCATTTCACTAATACTTTTTAAATTTTCTATTTTTGGTAGAGATTCGTTAATTAAAACTTCTTTTGCTTTTACAATATCAAACAAAAGAATTAAACAAAGAAAATAAAGTTTGAGCTGAAATTTTTTCATCTAATTCTCCTAAAGTGTATTTTTTCAATAAATTATTTTTAAAATCATCCATCAAAGGAGCGTTAATAAATAACATTTTCTTTGTTCTTGGATGAATAAAATATAAAATATAAGCATGAAGCATAACCCTTAAGTCATCTTTTCCTTTATATCCATATAAACAATCTCCTAAAATATAACGATTTAAACTTGCTAAATGTGCTCTTATTTGGTGTGTTCTCCCTGTAAAAAGCTTCGCTCCAATTAAGCAAAATTCATCATTGATCATTAAATTAACAAAAGCGCTTTTTGCATTTTTTGCACCTGCCAAATCTTCATTTATAGCTATTTTCTTAATTGGATTGCTAGGAGATCTTATTAAAAATTTCTCTATTATTATTTTATCTTGTTTTAAAGGTAAATTAATTAATGCAAGATAAATTCTACCCATAGATTTATCTTTTAATTGATCGCTTAAAATTTTATGAGAGTAATTATTTTTTGCAACAATTATCGCTCCACTTGTTTGTTTATCTAATCTATGTACAAGACCTGCTCTAAGCTCACCTCCTAAATTTGAAAGAGTATAATTTTTTTGCATAAGCCAATCAACCAAAGTAGCTTCTTTAACACTTTTTGCCCCATGGACGACTAAATAAGGAGGTTTATTTAATACTATTACATCATCATCTTCATATAAAATATCTATATCAAAATCTATCTCATATTTAAGTTTCTTTTCTTGTAAAATTACTTCTTTAATATCAACTATATCCCCTATTTTTAGCTTGAAAGAATTTTTAGTTTGAATTTTTTGATTAACTAAAACATAACCATTTTTAATGAGTAAAGCTACTTGATTACGACTTTGTTCTAAGCTTTTACTTAGAAAAATATCCAAACGAGTATCATTGCTTACTAAAAAATTTTGCATTATTTTTTTAAAACCCTTTGTAAAATTAAAGAATTTTAACATATAATTCAATATATTAAAATTATAAGGCTAATTTTGTTTAAACTAGATAGACGTATTTTAACACATTTTGACTATATTCAACCTATTTTAATTTTGCCTATTATACTAATATCATTTTTTCTTGTATTTGAAGCAAATACTTTTTTAGCTGAAAAACAATTTATTTATACTTGTGTAGGATTTTTAGCTTTTAGCTTTTTTTTTCTTTTGCCACTTAGAAAGCTAATATGGCTTATACCTGTATTTTATTGGCTTAATATCGCTTTGCTTTTGAGCGTAGATATTTTTGGAGTTGAAAAACTTGGAGCCAAAAGATGGCTTGAAATTCCCTTTACACATTTTACTATTCAACCTTCTGAAATATTTAAACCTTTTTTTATTTTAATGCTTGCTTATCTTATCCACCAAAATCCTCCATCAAGAAATGGCTACAATGTCAAGCAATTTTTAAAACTAAGCTTTTATATACTTTTACCTTTTTTGCTTATTACCAAAGAACCGGATTTAGGAACTGCTACAATATTACTTATAGTTGGTTTTGGAATACTTTTTATCATTGGAGTAAATTATAAAATTTGGCTTAGTATTTTTTTAGCATTGTCTTTAAGTTCTCCTTTGATTTATACTCATTTTTTAAAACCGTATCAAAAACAAAGAATTCACGATTTCTTATCGGAAAAACCGAGTTATCAAGTTGTTCAATCAATGATAGCTATAGGCAATGGAGGATTAACTGGAAAAACTTATGAAGAAGCTACTCAAACTCATTTTAAATTCTTGCCTATTTCTACGAGTGATTTTATATTTGCATATATGATAGAAAGATTTGGATTTTTAGGAGGTCTTGTCTTAATCATACTTTATATTTTACTTATACTTCATCTTTTAAGCTTAAATTATAAACTTAAAGAAGATTATTTTGCTAGAGTGGCCATTAATGCTGTAGCACTTTTTATTTTTATCTATGCGGCGGTTAATATTTCTATGACTATAGGTTTTGCTCCCGTAGTTGGAGTTCCTTTACCATTTTTTAGCCACGGTGGAAGCTCTTTCACAACCTTTATGGTTTTTTTTGGAATTTTGCAACATTTAATTACTTTTAGATTTTTTTGGACACAAAAAATCAAAAAATAAAATATTTTTAAGAAATTTTAATTATAATTACAACTTCATTTTTAATAAAATAACGGATTTATAGCTCAGTTGGTTAGAGCAACCGGCTCATAACCGGTTGGTCGCAGGTTCGAGTCCTGCTAAATCCACCACTATCTCTCTATCAGCTAGTAAAATAAATTTATATAGAAACTCTAATAGATTTTTAACTAAAACTTAAATTAATTATCTACATAATAAATTCTTAAAAATTAAAAAAATCTAGTAATACAAAAAAATATTTTCACTTGCTTATCTTTTTGTCTCTATTTTTTTGAAAAATAAAAATTTTATAAAAATAAATAGTGTTATAATTATTTAAATTACCAATAAAAAATAAAATGATTTAAATTTATATCTTAAAAAATTTATTAAAAAATAAAGAAAAGGAATATTTTTACATATGAAGAAAAAAATGGTGGTTAGAGGCAGAATCGAACTGCCGACACGCAGATTTTCAGTCTGCTGCTCTACCGACTGAGCTATCCAACCATTCTTCGAAAATTTTTCATAGAGTGTAATTCTATCTTTTTATCTTTAATATAACTTTAAATTTTATTTTTATTTTTATTAAAGTTTTAGAAGCTAGAATTACAAGATTTATTAAATTTAAAACTTAAATGAGGTTTTATTGAAACAATTCGGACTTGATAGACGTACTTTCAAAATATTATTAATTGGTTATATTATTATTGCTTTGATAGGAGCTTTATTTTTATTGTGTAATTGGGCTCATACAAAACCTATCAGTTTTTTAGATGCTTTTTTCATAAGTACTTCAGCTGTTAGTATGACTGGGCTTGTAACTAAAAATATTGCAACTGATTTTACAATTTACGGGCAAATTATTATTTTAACTCTTATACAAATTGGTGGATTAGGTTATGTAGGAATAGGACTTTTAGTTTATATTTTAATTAGAAAAAAAGTAAGTTTTGACGGTAAAAATTTATTAAGAGAAACTTTGCTTTACCCATCTATGGATGGTTTATTTAAATTCTTTAAAAAAGTTTTATTATTTATTATTGCTATAGAATTATGCGGAGCTTTATTATTAACTTTACGCTTTGCTCTAGATATGAACTTTTTAAAAGCTTTATGGTTTGGTTTATTTCACTCTATAAGTGCATTTAATAATGCTGGTTTCACCATCATTAAAACAGGGCTTGCAGATTATAAAAATGATTTGGCTATAAATTTTATTATCACAACCTTAATTATTATTGGAGGTTTGGGATATTTTGTTTTAATTGAACTTTATTTTTTTCAAAAAAAACGATTGCAAAATCTTAGCTTACATGCCAAAATCGTTATTATTGCAACAATATTTTTAATTTTATTTTCAACTTTTATCATCTTTACTTTTGAATACTCTAACGCCAAAACAATAGGAAATTTCTCTTTTTTTGATAAATTACTTGCTTCATACTTTACAGCAATTAATTATAGAACAGCAGGATTTTCAATGCTTGATTTAGGTGGTTTAAGAGATGCTAGTTTGTTTTTTGGATCTTTATTTATGGTAATAGGTGGAGCACCAGGAGGAACTGCTGGGGGGATGAAAGTTACTACCATAGTTGTATTATTGATCTATGCTTATTGGTCTATTAAAAATGGCCGTGTAAGAATTTTTAATTATGAAATTCCACAAGAAACTATCAATAAAGCTTTTATTATTGCTATTGGTTCAGCTGTTTATATCATCGTATGCGTAATTTTGCTTTCTTTATTAAATCCAGATATACGTTTTATTGCCCTATTATTTGAAACTTCTTCAGCATTTGCTACGGTCGGAGTTTCAGTGGGAGATGGCGGATCACTTTCTTTAAGTGCTTTATTAAATGAGCCAAGTAAAATCATATTAATTATTTTAATGATTAGTGGAAGAATAGGAGTTTTTGCATTTTTACTTTCTGTATTTAACAAAGATAAAACTATGTATATCAAATATCCAGAAGGAAGGATAAATTTATGAAAAATATTACTTATGGGATTATTGGATTAGGAAAATTTGGTTCAGTTGTTGCTGAAGAATTAATTTCTCAAGGGCATACTGTTATTGTTGCAGATAAAGATGAAGAAGCTTTAAAAAATATCCAAAATTCTACAAATTATGCTTATATTTTAGATTCTGCTAATACCACAGCTCTTAAAGAAGCTGGTTTTCATGAAGCTGAAATTGTTATTGTAAGTATTGGAGAAAATGTTGAAAAAAGTATTTTAACCTTAATGGCTCTTAAAGACATAGGAGTAAATACTATTATTGCAAAAGCAACTTCTGCTATGCATGGCCAAATTCTTTCTAAATTAGGAGCATCTAAAGTTATATATCCAGAAAAAGAAAGCGCAAAAAGACTTGTAAAAGAATTTCTTTTACGTTCAACAGATTTCGAAATTTTTGATTTATCTGCTAATACAATACGTGCCATTAAAATGATAGTAGATGATAAAATGGCAGGAAATTCACTTAAGCATATAGCACAAAATATGAAAATAATTGCTTATAAAAAATCAAATGGAGCTTGGGAAATAATGCCAGATCTTGAAACAATTATTGCTTATAGTGGCGATGTTGTAATTTTACTTGGAACAAGCAAAGAATTAAAAAATTTTGAATATTAATAATTAATATTAATATTCAAAAACTTAACAAAATTATGATAAAATACCATATATAATTTAAAAATTTTAAAGGAGATAAAATGTCAATAGCAATAGTTTATGGAAGCTCAATGGGAAATACTGAAGGTGCTGCAAATACAATTGCTTCAAAACTTGGAATTAATGATGTTTTTAATATCAGTGATATTGATGCTGATAAAATAAATTCTTATGATAAAATTCTTTTTGGAACATCAACTTGGGGAAGTGGTGATTTACAAGATGATTGGGATAGTTTTGATTTTTCAGCTTTAAATCTTTCAGGTAAAACTGTAGCGGTTTTTGGTATGGGTGATAGCGAAAGTTATTCTGACACATTTTGTAGTGGTATGGGAAAATTAGCCGAAAATTTAAAAAATGCTGGAGCGAATTTAGTAGGTGAAGTTTCAACTGATGGTTATACTTTTGAAGCAAGCGAAGCTGTAGTTGATGGTAAATTTGTAGGACTTGCATTAGACAATGACAATCAAGAAGATCAAACAGAATCAAGAATTGATGCTTGGGTTGAGCAAATTAAACCTTATTTTTCTTAATCTCATTAAAGTTTGCAAAAATGCAAACTTTAAATAATTTTCAATTTAAATTATATATTATTTGAAACTGTATTAACAAAATTCTAATCAATTGCAAAGTAAATAAAATATCAAAAGTTTTAAAAATTTAATTTTATACTTTTGCTACTATATTATTTATTTTTAAATTTTTGATTGTAAAAATACTACTTTTTATATTAATTATTAAATTTGTCTTCAATAAGCTTAAAAAATAAAATATTATTTATATAAAATTTCTAATTAATAAGTTTTTAAAAACTATTCTTAATGTAACTTATTTTTCTAAGATTATTGCAAAAAATACTTGAATTTATATAATTTCCCCTTAAAAGAAAATCTACAAAAAAATTAAAAATAAATTATATTTTAGCTACTTTAAATTTTGAATTTTTGAATATTTCAACAAGTCAAAAATAAGTTTCTTATCTAAAATTTAATATTTTTTACTTATCAATCTTTAAAAATACTAATAATTTTAATACTTTATTTAATTACTCAAAATGTAAAAAGCTAAGTTTTAAAAGCTTATAAAAATTTATTTTGTTTTTCTAAATTCATAATAAAATCAAACAAATCATTAGCTTCTTTATTGTTTAGTTTTATACAAACATTATTTAAAAATTTAGTTTTTAGCTCTTCAAATTTTAAAGGATTATCAAAATTACCTTTATTAATAAAAACATCTTTTTGAATTATCTTTCCATTTTGCAAAATAGCTTTTAAATGTCCTGGAAAATATTTTGGAAAACCTTGAGATTTTCTTTTTTCATAAGTAATTTTTTTAGCAAAATCAAGTATTTCTTTACGTTTTAAATTTTCATAAGATTTAAAAGTAATTTGACCATCAAAAAATCCTAAAGCCATTAAAAAAGGCATAGAAAATTTAGCTTCATAAGCACTCTTTGGAGTATATTTTATTTCTAAAGGATCACAAATAAAAGAGATAGGAACCTCATCAACAAAACAATGAATATTTTTAATTTCATTAGCCTTCAAGCCATCATTTCTTAAAGCAATAGCACAATCAATAAACCCGTGAGCAAAATGACAACTTGGATAAGGCTTTATCGAAACTTGCATAGTTTGCCAAATTTCACCTAAACCTTTATTAAGTTCTGTTTTATCGCACTCTTCTTCTATGCCAAAACATTTAAATATATTATCTCTGCCTTCAAAAATACTCAAAGGTCCACTCGTGTTATTTTTAGCAAAATGAGCAATTATAATTCCATTTTTAATGACATTAGCAATATGTAAAACTTTTGAATTAGATCCATTAGATAAAAACTCATTTATCCCACTTGCAAAGCTTCCTGCAAGTCCTAAAGCATTAATAATTTGCTCTTTATTTAGATCTAGTAAAATTGCACTTGTGCTAACACTTCCAAAAATTCCTGCAATAGCAGTAGTATGAAAACCACGCTTATGAAAAGTGCCTTTACTTGCAATACCTACTCTAGCTGCAATTTCCCAGCCAACTATAAAAGCTTTAATATTTTTTTTAGCATCTTGATTGATAGAAAAACCATAGCTTAGACAAAGCGGAGTTAAAATTGCACTTGCGTGCAAAATAGCTTCTGTATGCGTATCATCAAAATCTAACATATGAGAAGCAATGCCATTAAGCATAGTGGCATATATGGGATCTAATTTTTGATCATTTATCCAAACAGAAGTATTTTTTTCTATGCTTAAATTTTCAAAAGTCTTAAAAACATTTAAAACACATTCTTCTTTGCTTGCTGCTATCGCGGTTCCAAGACTATCAAGCATGAGCTCTTTAGCCCTTTGAATAACCACATTAGGGATATTTTCATATTTAAGATTAAAAATAAAATCTGCTAAAATTTCGCTATAAAACATAATTTTTCCTATTTTAAAATAGCACTATTTTTAATTTTTTCTAAAAATTCATCTACAAGTTTTGGTGCGTATCCTACATAGGTTGTTGCATCAAGTAAAGCATCAATTTCCTCTTCTTTTAATACCTTAGATACTCTTTTATCTTTAAGTAAAACTTCTTTAAAGGTTTTTTGTTTTTCAATGCCTAGCATTGCATTTTCATAAACAATCTCATGAGCGTGTTGTTTTCCATAATGATCACTTAATGCAAACATAATGCGTTCTGCTAAAACAAAGCCATTAAGAGTATTTAAATTTTTAAGCATCTTATCTTTTTTTACCTGTAAATCACTAAGAGCAAATTTCATATTTGCTAAAATTACAGAAAGCATTAAAAACATTTCAGGCAAAAGTTTCCATTCCATTTTCCAAACTTGTCCATCTCTTTCGTGCTCGTGTCTTTCAATATCACTTAAAATTGCTAAATTTGCCCTAAAAGCATTGCTTACTGTAACTGCATTTTCACTTATTGCAGGATTTCTTTTGTGTGGCATAGTAGAGCTTCCAACTTGTCCTTTACCAAAAGGTTCTGCAACTTCATCAATCTCATTATGTGAAAGAATTAAAATTTCATGTGCAATTTTGTTAAAAGTTGCATTAATATTACCCAAAACAAAACCAAGTTCTACAAAGCGATCACGTGCACTTTGCCAAGAAATATTAGGTACATTAAGTCCTAGATTTTCTAAGGTAAGTCTTTCTACTTCATTACACTGATCACTTAAACTTGCTTTAGTTCCTACAGCACCTACTATACTACCCACATAAAGTCTTTTTTCAAGTTCAAGTATTCTTTCAAAATGACGTTCAAGCTCACTTAACCAAATAGCCACTTTATGACCAAAAGTAATAGGCAAAGCTTGAAGAGTTAAAGTTCTTCCCATCATAGCAGTATTTTTATATGTTTTAGCTAATTTTACTAAAGCTTTTGCAATGTCCTTTAATTCACTTTTTATAAGTTGCATCGCTTCTTTAAATTGCAAGACAAGCCCTGTATCAATAATATCTTGAGTAGTTACCCCAAAATGAACATATTCGCCTAAATTATTATCACAAGCTTTTTCTAAAGCTCTAACAGTTGGAACTAAAGGATGTTTAGTTTTTTTGAATTCAGCAAAAATAAAATCCATATCCATAAATTTATAATGAGCTTTTTTTGCTATTTCATCAGCTGCCTCTTTAGGAATAATTTTAAGTTTTGCTTGTGCTTTTGCTAATGCTGCTTCAACATCGAGCCATTTTTGTATGCGATTTTGCTCACAAAAAATCTCACGCATACTTTCAGTACTCCAAGAATTTGCCAATAATTTTTGATCAAATACGCTAATTCCTGTCATTTTATCTCCTTATTTTTTAATACTATCAAAAGCTTGTGTTAAATCAGCAATTAAATCTTTAGTATCCTCAAGACCTATATGAAATCTTACAAATGGACCTCTTGTGCTTAAATCTATTGCAGTTCTAGGCGGAGTAGTAACAGTGGCTAAGCTTTCATATCCACCCCAACTTGCACCGATTGAAAAGTATTTTAATTTATCTACAAATTTAATAGCATCATCTTTATCATAACTATCTATAAATTCTATAGTAATCATACCATTGGTACCCTTATGATCACGCATAAAAATTTCATAATTTGGATGAGATTTGAGTTTTGGGTAGAAAATAGTTTTAATTTCTTTTCTGCTTTGTAAAAATTCTACAATTTCATCAGCACTTTTTTCGTGAGCTCTCATTCTTATATCCAAAGTTCTCATACCACGAAGCACTAAATAAACATCATCAGGACTTGTTGTAAAACCGAAAACTTCTGGAAGCCTGTTAAAATTTTTCCACTCTTTTTCATTTACTACTACTATACCCATAGTTACATCAGAGTGTCCGCTAAGATATTTTGTAGCAGCAATAACCGAAATATCTACTCCAAGCTCTAAAGGATTTAGAAAATATCCACTAGAATAAGTATTATCAATAGCTACTGGTATATTATGTGCGTGAGCAATTTTGCAAAGTTTTGGTAAATCTATAATTTCATAAAGAATAGAGCCTGGGCTTTCACATAAAATAAGTTTAGTATTAGGCTTAATTTTCTCTTCAATATCACTTGCATCAGCTTTTAAAAAATCAACTTCAACGCCTATTTTTTCCAAAAATAATTCACAAATTGTTCTAACAGGGCCATAAATAGCATCAGTAATTAAAAAATGTGCATCTTTACTAGCATAGTTTAAAAGCACCATAGCAAGTGCTGCAAGACCTGTTGGGAAAAGTTGGGCTCTATAACCACCCTCTAAAGCACAAATAAGTTTTTCAAGTTCAAAATTTGTTGTTGTTCCTCTAGCACCGTAACTTAAAACACGTTCTGTTTTTCTTAATTCCTTATGTTTTTGCCAACTAGCATGATCTTTAAAAAGTATAGTTGATGCACGCATAAGTAAAGGATTAACCGATCTTGCTTCAACACTTTGATCGCCTCTACCACAATGAATAAGTTTAGTTTTTGAATTCATTCTTTCTCCTTTTAAATATAAATATAAGTCATAATAATATTTATTATAGTTGCTACAAACATAGGAATGGCTGTTCTTTTAATTATAACAAAAGGGCTAACTTTTGCTATAGATGAAATAGCTAAAATTGCAGGTGCAATAGGACTAATACACCTTCCAAAACCAGTCATAATTTGAATAGGTGCTATCATAATAATAGTTTCAATGTTGAAATGTTTTGCTATATTTGGAATAAGTGGAGCAAAGCTAAAGAATGCTGCATTTCCTGAACCCATTAAAAAAGCACAAATTGCAAGCAAAATTGAAACCACAACAATAATAGCAAAAACTCCAAATCCTGCATTTTTACAAAATTCTATTAAAGTATCTACGAAACCAACAGATAAAAGACCATTTGCAAATACTTGACCACAAACTATAAGTGAAACTGTAATAACAAATAAATGTCCCATTCCTTTGAAGAAAATCATAATGGAATTTAGTGTTTCTACTACGCTTTTATAGCGTATCATTTCAAAAATAATAGCCACAAAAGTTGAAATAATCATTGCTACTGGAACATTCATTTTAATTGCAGTACTAGTAGCTGCTTTTACTTCTTGGGTACTACTTATTCCCATTAAAACTAATATACTATCAAGCACTGAACTAAATCCTAAAATTAAAACCAAAGGGATTATAGGCAAAATAGCATAAATTCTAGGAGGCTTTTTAAGTTCTTTTTCTTTGTCTTCATTTTCGTTGAGTTCTTTTTCAATTTCTTGTATATTAAAAATAAAATTATCTTTTTTATCAAAAAATTTATTGCAAAAATATACTGTAACACCTACAACTATAATAATTGGTAAAGTTACAGGAAGTTGATAATGAACAAAATAAATTGCAGGATCAATCTCAGCTATCTTTGATGCCATAATAACATTTCCACTTGCAGGACCATGATCAATGTATTGACAAATGGCAATAACACTTAAGGCAGAAAGTTTTGAAACACCCGATCGCACAAGTATAGGATACATAGTAACCATAAGTAAAAGTGCCAAACCTGCGTGAGATGGTATAAAAAGAACCAAAAATTGCACAATAAAATAAGCAACTATAAGCAAAACATAGGGAGATTTTATTGTTTTTAAAGGTTTTTCAAAAACTTTAAAAAGCGCATAAGAAGCCCCTACATGATCCATATAGGCAGAAAAACCTGCTATACTCATAAGTGTAAGACCAAGTCCAGCCAATGTTTTTGACATAGTCTGATTAAAAACTTCAAATATATCAAAAAAACCTAGATTTAAAGAACCCTTAGCAACAATATGCGGAGAAAGTCCAAAAATAGCAGCTAAAGAAAGCAAAAGCAAGCCACTTAAAAGCAATGCCATATGTGCATTGATTTTTTTATAAAGCATAAATACAAGCAAAGCTATACTAAATAATGAAAAACCAAGTCCTAGCAATTTTATCCTTTAACCGCTATAACTTCAATTTCAACCAAAGCATTTTTTGGTAGATCTTTTACTGCAAAAGCACTTCTTGCAGGATAAGGAGCTTTAAAAAAGCTTGAATATACTTCATTAAAATTTACAAAATCATTAATGTTAGCTAAAAAACAAGTTGTTTTAATTACATTATCAAAACAAAGATTGTTTTCTTTTAAAATAGCTTCTATATTTAATAAAGATTGTTTAGTTTGTTCTTTAATATCTTTAGCTTCTATTTCACCACTTGCTGGATTAATAGGAAGTTGTCCTGAAATAAATAAAAGTCCATTAGCTTCTCTATAAGCTGAATAAGGCCCTATAGCTTTTGGATAATTTGACATAGAATCTCCTTTAATTAAAATATTTAATTTTAATATAATAAAGTTTAAATTTAAAAATCATCTGAATAAATTTATATATTTTATTAATTTCAATCAATATAAATAAAAATTATAAGCAAAAACCAAAATATTTTCTAAATATTTATCTTAAAAAGCATGTAAAATTAAAAAATATACCAAAAATACTTAATTATAAAAATAATTTTTATTTTTTATTAATAATTTTTATTAATTAATATTATTTTTACTTTTAAAGAATATAATTAATTTAAAAATTATTTTATATAAGGAGAGGTTATGAAAAAATTAACAAATGACTTTGGAAATATTGTTGCTGATAATCAAAATTCTTTAAGTGCAGGTGTTAAAGGACCATTGCTTATGCAAGATTATATTTTACTTGAAAAACTTGCTCATCAAAACAGAGAAAGAATTCCTGAAAGAACGGTTCATGCTAAAGGAAGTGCAGCTTATGGAGAAATGAAAATAAGCGCTGATTTAAGTGCATATACTAAGGCAAAAGTTTTTCAAAAAGGAGAAGTTACTCCGCTTTTTTTACGTTTTTCAACCGTTGCTGGAGAAGCAGGAGCAGCTGATGCTGAAAGAGATGTTCGTGGTTTTGCAATAAAATTTTATACCAAAGAAGGAAACTGGGATTTAGTTGGTAATAATACCCCGACTTTTTTTATCCGCGATGCTTATAAATTTCCTGATTTTATACATACTCAAAAAAGAGATCCGCGCACTCATTTAAGAAGCAATAATGCTGCTTGGGATTTTTGGACACTTTGTCCTGAAAGTTTGCACCAAGTAACTATTTTAATGAGCGATAGAGGAATTCCTGCAAGCTATCGTCATATGCATGGTTTTGGAAGTCATACTTATAGTTTTATCAATGACAAAAATGAAAGATTTTGGGTGAAATTTCATTTTAAAACATTACAGGGTATTAAAAATTTAACCAATGAAGAAGCAGCTAATTTAATAGCAAAAGATAGGGAAAGTCATCAAAGAGATCTTTATGAAGCTATTGAAAGAAAAGAATTTCCAAAATGGAAAGTTCAACTTCAAATTTTAGCCGAAAAAGACATAGAAAAACTTGGTTTTAATCCTTTTGATTTAACTAAAATTTGGCCTCATAAGATTGTTCCTTTAATGGATGTGGGCGAGATAGTATTAAATAAAAATGTTGATAATTATTTTAATGAAGTAGAACAAGCTGCTTTTAGTCCTAGCAATATAGTTTCTGGAATTGGCTTTAGTCCGGATAAAATGCTTCAAGCTAGAATTTTCTCTTATCCAGATGCACAAAGATATAGAATAGGAACTAATTATCATCTTTTACCTGTAAATCGTGCTAGAAGCGAGGTAAATACTTATAATGTTGCAGGTGCTATGAATTTTGATATTTACAAAAATGGTAAAGCTTATTATGAGCCAAATAGTTATAATGATAGCCCAAAAGAAGATAAAAGTTATCTTGAGCCTGATTTGATTTCAGAAGGCAATGCTCAAAGATACAAAGCAATGGATGATGATTTTTATAGCCAACCTCGTGCCTTATTTGATTTAATGAATGAAAATCAAAAAGAACAACTTTTTAATAACATTGCTGCTTCTATGGATGGAGTTGAGAAAGAAATTATTGCTAGAGCTTTAAATCATTTTGAAAAAATTTCCCCTGCTTATGCAAATGGTGTTAAAAAAGCTTTAAATAAGTAGTTTTTACTTGCCTCTTTTTGAGGCAAACTAAAGATTATTTAAAGGATAATTTATGCAACTTAGTTTAGAAGAAGAAAAAAGATTTGCCGAGCTTTGTAAGATGGCATTTGATTTTGCAAGAAATAATGACTATGAAAATTTAAAGATAATGTTAGATGCGGGTTTAAATATCAATTTAAAAACACACAAAGGTGATACTTTGCTTATGCTTGCTGCTTATAATGATTCTTATGAGTGTGCAAAAATGCTTTTAGAAAAAGGTGCAAAGGTGGATGAAAAAAATGATCGTGGACAAACACCCTTAGCTGGAGTATGTTTTAAAGGATATTTATCTATGTGTAAGCTTTTGGTTAAATATGGAGCAAATATTGATGAAAATAATGGCTTAGGGATGACGCCTTATACTTTTGCATTAATGTTTGGAAGAAAGGAAATTGCTGAATTTTTACTCCAAAATTCTAAGAAAAGTTTTTTTAAAAAAATAAGTTTAAATATATTAAAAATATTTAAGAAGTAGATTTTATTATTATATAAATAATTTTGAAATATTAAAATCATTTATATAATTTTTTTATGCTTTAAACTTATAATTTTAGAATTGGTTATGATAGTCCTAGTTTAAAATACTTTTAAATATTAATAAATAATACTAATTTCCTCTAAACGTGTAATTCTTTTTAAATATTCAAATTATCTAGCTTATTAAGTAATTAATTTTTTTAAAATATATTATAAATAAGGGTATAAAAACTTACCTGTTTTATGTTAAGTTTTTGATAATTTCGTTTTTATAGCAATTTAATGTAATCAATGGATTATTTAATTTGACAAACCAAATTAAATATGATATAGTAATTTATAAATAAACGAACGTTCATTTATTTATAAATTGATTTTATGCTATAAAGGAGATAATAATTATGAAAAAAATAGTTCTTATTACAGGTGGTACTAGTGGTATTGGGAAAGCAACAGCTTTTAAATTTGGCAAGAATAGCTATATAGTTATTACGACAACAAGAGATGAAAGCAAGAAACAAGCTTTTTTATATGAATGCAAAATTCAAGGTATTGAGGCTGAGGTATATTTGGTTGATGTAACAAAAGAAGAGGAAGTGAAAAATTTAATTAAAACAATAGTTGATACATATGAAAATTAGACGTATTAGTAAATAATTCAGCTATTACAGGAGAAGCAAAATATTTTGCTCAAACATCACCAAATAATATGCGTAATATGGTGAAAACAAATATCATGGGGGTGTATTATGGCATGCGTTATGCTTTACTTGAAATGTTAAAAGTTGGTTCTGGCAGTATTGTAAATTTAGCTTCGATTGCAGGTTTAAATGGAATTCCATTTGCTGGAGAATATGGTGCCACTAAACACGCCGTGGTAGGAATGACAAAAGGTGCTGCAATAGAATATGTTACTTCGGGTATTCGTATTAATGCAGTAGCACCAGGTGCTATTTTAACGGATATTTTAAAAGAAGCGATTGAGTCAGGTGCTGTAACAAAAGAAACATTAGAAGAAATTCATCCAATGAAACGTTTAGGCACGGTAGAAGATATTGCTAATGGAATTTATTTTCTTGCCTCAGATGAATGTCCATTTATGACGGGTGTAGTTTTGCCAATTGATGGAGGTTATACGGCACAATAATCTTATCTTGCGTTAAAATATAAAATAATAAAAGTTAATTGAAAGGAAAGTAAGCAAAATGTATAATGTTATAACATAAATGAAAGGGTTATAAGATGCGTATTCGAGATAAAAAAAAAGAACAATTAATTATTGATGCTGTAATCACTCTTGCAATTGATGAGGGAATTCAAGGTTTATCCATATCAAAAATTGCAAAAAAGGCTAAATTAGCATCGGCTACTATATATTTATATTATGAAAACAAAGAAGCTCTTATAAAAGGTGTGTATATATATGTTAAAGATATATTGCGACAATATATAAATCGTAATATCAGCATAACTGATTCAGGTCAAAAAGTATTTGAAAAACTAATGAGCAATCTATACACATTTATAGTAGAGCGTATGGAGTATTTGTTATTTATAGAAATGTGTTCTTTAAATCCAAGTATTGCCAATGCAAATACGGTGGCAATGTTTGAACCTATTTTTTCAATTGTTGAAAATAAAATAAAAGAAAATACCTTTAAAAAAATTGCGCCTTATATACTACTTTCATACTGTTATAACCCAATTGTTCAATTAGCAAAAGATTATAGAAATAATCTAATAGAAGATATGGAAGAGAGATTTAAGTATATTAAGCAATTAAGTTGGGAAGCTATTAAAGCATGACTAATATTTATAGATAGTATTAATAATATAAAAACAATGTATAAAAGTTATTTTACAAATGGGTTTTTCTAGATATTTGTAAAAAATGTCAAAAAAAATAATCAATTTTTCTAGATTATTGATTAATCTTGTGTTTTTATAAAAACTTATAATTTTAAATGTATGATTTTAAGCATTTTTTTAAGACTTGTGTAATTTATTTTTACATATAGTCAATC
>NZ_JAENKS010000108.1:0-462 GCF_016598975.1 Campylobacter sp. 2018MI34 | reverse complement strand
ATCACATAACGCAGGCTTCTGTTCCGGTGCTGCCGACCGCAACGGTAACCTTTATATCGGGACGAGTACCGAAGAGGCCTTTATGGACGAACAGCGGACCACGAACGTTCTTTTCCAGCGTGTGCAGCGCCTCGGCGGTGCGGGCGATGTTACCTTTCTCCACAAACATCATGAAGATGGTGAGCTTGCGGAAGGTAATGTCATCGGTGATTGACAGGTTCATCGTCCGCCCCGCGCGTTAGTCGTTCTGCATCATTTGCTCAAGCTGCTCCTGCGCCTCAAGCCATGCCATTTCACACTCTTCCAGCCCGGATTTGGCGCTGGCCTGCAGTTGCAGACACTCGGTCATCTCCGCTTTACGGCTGGGGTCATACAGGCTGCTGTCGCCGAGTTTCTCTTCCGCCTGCGCCAGTTGGGCGTTGAGCTTTTCCATCTCTTTTTCCAGACGGGTAATCTCTTTAC
>NZ_JAENKS010000107.1:0-463 GCF_016598975.1 Campylobacter sp. 2018MI34 | reverse complement strand
CTGTTCATCTTTCCCGCCTTCATCGGGATCGCGCTCGCCTTCATTGCCGACATTGATGCGCCGCGGCATGGCATCATTCGCGTCAGTCCACAGAACCTGATGAGCCTCACCGGCTCCCTGCCGCCCTCGTGAGGGAAGTTCGTCATGCCTGAGATACGACACGACCTCCCCCGCACAGTCCTTGCAGTCCTGTGCATCGGCGGCCTGATCGCCGCCACGTTCCTCGTCGTCCGGCCGTTCCTTGGCGCCCTGGTGTGGGCAACCACCTTGGTGATTGCCACTTGGCCGATGATGCTGAAGCTGCAGGCAATCCTGGGCGGGCGGCGCGGTCTGGCGGTGGCGCTGATGTCCCTCGCGCTGCTGCTGATCGTCGTATTGCCCCTGTCGATCGCGATTGGCGCCATCGTGGTCAATTCCGACCGGCTCATTGCTCTCGCAGTCGCCGTGCCCGACTTCCATGTCC
>NZ_JAENKS010000106.1:0-463 GCF_016598975.1 Campylobacter sp. 2018MI34 | reverse complement strand
GCTCCAGCCCGCCTCCGACGGCAGCGCCTGGCAGGAATACGTTCTGACCGACAAGGGACGCGCGCTCCAGACGGTGCTGGTTGCCCTGTCCCAGTGGGGCAATGAATTCCTGTTTGCGGAAAACGAATGCGGCACCGTTCTCGTTGATAGCGAACAGCGCAAACCGCTGCGTAAACTGCTGCTTATCGCCGACGATGGCCGCGAACTTACCCCGGAAGAGATCGTGGCCAAACTCCCCTCCTGATCGTTCCCGACAGCAAAAGCACAAAATGATCACCAATATGGTTGCATTATAAAACCAAATAGCAGACAGTAAATTCAGTTTCATATTGAAACCAAATAACTCACTTTCCTTTGAGGTAACACACGATGACTACGCAAATCACTACCGCCCTGATTACGGGTGCTTCTTCCGGGATTGGTGCCGTCTATGCCGATCGCCTTGCCGCGCGCGGTGCTAACC
>NZ_JAENKS010000105.1:0-464 GCF_016598975.1 Campylobacter sp. 2018MI34 | reverse complement strand
AATATAAATATGCCCCAATGCTTTACATCAATGATGAGCTTTTAATTTCCGTCCTTATTACTAAATGCATACATATGAAATCAGGTAAACTTAGATGGAAGGTCCGGTTTGATAACTCACAGAAAGCAGACATAACAATTGTTATACGAATGGATTCACAAAATATTTCGCCTCTTGATTTTTATATCATACCAAAGATAGAAAACGAATATAGTAAAATGTGCATGACGGAAAAAAACAACATTCGATTAGATCCCTATAGATTTGATAATCTGGATAAACTTCTACAAATTATTACTCGAATGAAAGTGAGGGAACTATATGCTGCCTGAATCAAATGAATTCCCAATAATCCAAATTGAAATTGCCAAAATAAAATTTCTTAACCCGCGCACTAGAAATAAGGTAGTGCATGAAGAAATTAAGGAAAGCATAAAAAAAAGAGGATTAAGCAAGCCTATAAG
>NZ_JAENKS010000104.1:0-465 GCF_016598975.1 Campylobacter sp. 2018MI34 | reverse complement strand
AAATAAGTGTTACTGCACCGGAGTTGCTAAACGAGGAACACTATCTTCAACAGTTTGATTGCGGGAATGATGTGCTCAGTGACTGGCTTCGCCGCAGAGCGATGAAGAACCAATACCTCAATGCCTCCCGTACATTTGTTATCTGCCCTGAAGGCACAAAGCGAGTAGTGGGATATTACTCTATTGCGACGGGGTCTGTAAGTCATGCCAGTTTAGGTCGCAGTTTACGCCAGAATATGCCCGATCCTGTTCCGGTTGTTTTGCTGGGACGTCTTGCTGTTGATGAGTGTACTCAAGGGCATAGTTTTGGAAAATGGCTGCTTAATGATGCTGTAACACGGGTATCTAACCTGGCAGACCAGGTGGGTATTAAAGCGATCATGGTTCATGCTATTGATGAACAGGCGAAAACATTCTATGAATACTTTGGCTTTGTTCAGTCTCCCATTGCGCCAAATACATTGT
>NZ_JAENKS010000103.1:0-467 GCF_016598975.1 Campylobacter sp. 2018MI34 | reverse complement strand
ACGCTGCAACTTGCCGCGCGCATGCGCAATACCGGAGAAACCGGTTCACTGGTGACGCTGCTCTGCGACAGCGGTGAACGCTATCTGGAAACCTACTACAACCCGCAATGGGTTGACGCGCACATCGGTGATTTAACGCCGTGGAAAGCGGAACTTGCCCAGTTGCTGAATACACATTAAGCAGACAAAAAAAAGCCAGACGCGAAGTCTGGCTTGCTGGAAGGGATCTCTCATTCGGGGGAATAAGGTAGATGCGGATTGTCCAGCCAATGCGTCAAAAAGTGTGACACCGCCTGATTACGGCAATGTCCAATCACCGATAAATGAGGCAGTTCAGCCATCAGTTGCGGCATTGCGTTACCCATAATCAGGCCGCGCCCAACGCTGCTTAACATTTCGCGATCGTTCATAGCATCGCCAAACGCCATACACTCGGACATTGAATATCCTAAGTGGTCACTCAACAC
>NZ_JAENKS010000102.1:0-468 GCF_016598975.1 Campylobacter sp. 2018MI34 | reverse complement strand
ATCGGGGACACGGCCAGGAGATTGTCGAGACGCTGGCGGAATATGCCGGAGTTCCGGTGTGGAACGGATTAACCAACGAGTTTCATCCCACCCAGCTGCTGGCGGATCTGTTAACTATGCAGGAACACCTGCCGGGTAAAGCGTTTAATGAGATGACGCTGGTCTACACCGGTGATGCCTGCAACAATATGGGCAATTCCATGCTGGAAGCCACTGCGTTAACCGGGCTGGATCTGCGCCTGGTCGCACCGCAGGCCTGCTGGCCAGAGGAAAGTCTGGTTGCAGAGTGCAAAGCGCTGGCGCAGAAAAACGGCGGCAATATTACGCTGACCGAAGATGTCGCCGCGGGCGTGAAAGGTGCGGACTTTATCTATACCGACGTCTGGGTATCAATGGGCGAAGCAAAAGAGAAGTGGGCCGAACGTATTGCGCTGCTGCGTAAGTACCAGGTTAATAGCACGATGATGG
>NZ_JAENKS010000101.1:0-468 GCF_016598975.1 Campylobacter sp. 2018MI34 | reverse complement strand
CTGGTGGACGAACTGACAGCGCAGGCATTGAAAGCCTTTACGACGCGTTACTGCGACGCGTGGCAAGAAAAACACGGTAGCTGGCCGTTGAGCGAAGAACTGTATGGCGTACCTTCTCCGTGCATTATTTCTTCAACCCGCGATGCCGTTTACTGGCAGCCGCAGCCTTTTGAAGGCGAAGAAAATGTAAACGCGGTTGAACGCGCCTTTGATATTATGGTACAACCTGCGCTCCACGCGTTTTACACCACGCAGTTTGCTGGCGACATGCCCGCGCAGTTTGCGGATGAAAAGCTTACGCTACTGCAAACCTGGAGTCAGGATGACTTTCGGCGCGTGCAGGAAAATCTGATAGGCCACCTGGTCACGCAAAAGCGGCTCAAGCTTCCTCCCACGCTTTTTATTGCGACGCAGGAAAATGAGCTTGAGGTCATTTCGGTCTGTAATCTGTCCGGCGAGGTGATTAAA
>NZ_JAENKS010000100.1:0-469 GCF_016598975.1 Campylobacter sp. 2018MI34 | reverse complement strand
ATATTCCACCTTCATCTCTTTCCCCGTGGCAGAAACGACAAAACCGTTATCGTCGGTATCCCACACCACTCCTGCCGCAGGCAGTTCCGCCAGTTGGCATTTGCCCTGTAAACGGATCCGTTTTTCCAGCGTTTCGGCATCCCGGTAGTAGTTTGCATCCAGGACCAGCGCCATACCGGTATTGTTTTCAATATCGTGCAGTTCAAGCGTATCGAAACACCCTTCCTGTGACAGCGTACCAACGACACGCTTAGTGACCTCACCTTTATCATTGAGCAGCGTCTGGCTGAAATCTTTCACCGGCCCACGCAGCGGGTCGAAATCAAATTCATTGGAAAAACTGGCCATTTCCGGCGTAAAGGAAACCAGCCCTTTGGCGTTATCACAGCCAACCAGCACGACGCACAGGAAACCTAACAGGGTCTGTTTCTTCACATTTTTCACCGGGATAAGAAGATAATTCTCAATC
>NZ_JAENKS010000099.1:0-469 GCF_016598975.1 Campylobacter sp. 2018MI34 | reverse complement strand
CTCTTTGATGCGAACAAATTTCTTCGCGCTGTTCAGTTCTTCAATACCCGCATCAAGCAGCAGGTATACGAATGGAGCAGCACTACCATCCATGATCGGGATTTCCGGGGCGTTAACTTCAATAACAATGTTATCGATACCTAAGCCCGCCAGAGCAGCATTCAGGTGCTCTACGGTTGAAATCCGCACATCATGCTCATTGACCAGACACGTACAGAGCATGGTATCACGCACAGATTTGGCATCGGCCGGGAAATCTACCGGAGGATTCAAGTCGGTGCGACGATAGATGACCCCGGTGTTGGCCGGCGCAGGGCGTAGCGTCAGCGTGACTTTTTTGCCGGTATGTAAACCGACGCCAGTCGCCTGAACGATACGTTTAAGTGTCCTTTGTTTGATCATCGTATAATCTCGCCAAATTAACTATCCAACCGAAGTGTACTATACATTCGGCGGGCCAGTTTAGCAC